>NZ_SGSW01000009.1:0-116370 GCF_004209125.1 Acinetobacter sp. WCHAc060033
AGTTGAGGGTGTTTTTTATAGTCTGTATTTTAGTGAATTGTATAAAACAGAAGAACATTAGAATTAAAGGAAAGCTAAAATAGGATTCGCTATTGTAAATAGCCGTGGTAATAGCTAATAAATTGAAAATAGGTAGAGAATTATTATGATGGAAATGCTTACTTTTCGCCAAGTTATACAAACAAATGAGACAGATATATTAACAATTCAATCAATATACGAAGGTTCTCCACATTATTTTCAAATGGTACAGGGTCAGACAGATACTGTACGACATGATCTACAGGCATTACCAAATGGATGTTCATCAGAGCAAAAGTTTTTTTATGCTATTTATTCTAATAAAATAGCTATAGGTTGTATGGATTTAATACGTGGTTATCCTAATCAACAGACTATTTTTATTGGATTACTATTATTTAAAGAATCTCATCAGTGCTTAGGTTTTGGGGTAAAGGCATTAGGTTTTATTATAGAATTGGCTCAACAATGGGAATGCCACCGAATAAGAATTGCTGTATTAGAGTCAAATCAGAGAGCATTATCATTTTGGTTGAGAGAAGGCTTTGTTGAACTTTATAGAAGAAATAAAAACGACAATCACCTACCTGTAATTGTCATGGAAAAAGTGTTAAATACTTAAAATTAAATGTTATTGAATATTATTCGCCATTAAACCTTGTCCTTGAGCTTCTGCTATCAATCTTTCCGCTGATTCACGGTTTTTACGAAGTCCTGGCATGCGGAATTCTGTATGACCATAGTCATGAATACGTGTCCAACGTCCTCCCCATGTTAAGCCAACAGATTCAGCAACAACACCATAAAGTTGATAGCCTTTCCATGCCCAAGGATCACGTTCAGAAATAACAACTTTTCCATCACGTTTAAATGCAACGTCAGCCGCTAAACCAAATTGATGATAACTTTGATAGGCTTTTGCTAATGTTGTTGCTGTATTTCCAGATAAACGTGTTTGTCGCTCAGGACTACGATAACCTTCGAGGAGAACCATTTCATAACCGTGTCGTTCTTTCATAATTTTAAAGACCATGAGCAGTCGCTGTTTATAGCTTGGGTGCATTTTGTCCCATTTACGGTCAATCATTGTTGTATCAAAGCTACTACGTTGGTCCCCAAACTCTTCGTTGTCAATAACAGTTGGATTGCCAGCTGGGATTTGCAGACTTGGTATGGGATTTTGTCCCTCTAATATTTGAGCTTGTATAATTGCAGCATCAATTAAACCTTCATCTACTTCTGGCGGTGGGCTCAAAATTTCACCGTTGAGTAAGGCGTAAATTTGTGGGTCAGTTTTTCTTAAATATTCAGCTTCCACTTTAGTTGGATCGATGGGTCGAGTAAATGCAAAAACTAGGATGCTTGATAATAAGAAAAAGCCAGCAATCAAGATCCACCACTGTTGTAGATGCCAATGTGTTTGCGTTTGATTTGCTGATGCAGCCTGATTCATTTGCTCAGCAAAACTTTTTGCTGAGTCAAACTTACTTTTTCCATGTGGTATTAAAGATTTAAAAAAGTCTATTGTTTTATGCCGTAGCTCATAAGACATTAAAAAGCTAAGGCAGAGTACAAGGAAAATAAAACAACAAACAACAAACAAAATCATGGTTTGTCTTCAACAACCTTTTTTTCAATCGACATTTTCACGGAACCTTCTGGTGAAATTTCTTCTGGTTCTGGCTTAATCTCTTTTGCAGCAACTTTGATATTAGCCTCAGGTTTTGGTTTTACCTGATTTGTAGTCGGCTTTATGGTTGTACTTTGTGGTTTATGAATTGTAGGGGGAAGTTGTTTAACTTCAGGTTTAATAATTTGTTCAAATGGAGAACCGCTCGGATTTTTTTGTTCTGTAGATTTATTTTCATGCTTAAACATTTTATTAAAATCTTTATCATCCATATGCTGTTTATAAGCGACAGAACTTTCATCATGATGTGATGCTGAATTCTCTTCATCACGAGATTCATTGGATTGTTGTATTTCTGATGAGGGATCCGTTATTGCTGTTGTATTTAAGTTTTTTGTCGAATTGATCTGCATAAAAGCTAAGAAAAAAATACTGGCGATGATAACACCAGTCAGTAATCCTAATAAAAAAATCGTCGATTGACCTAAAGTCTTCTTTGTAGGTTTACTTTGTAATATTCTAATCGATGTTTGTTTTTCTTGTGTCATGATATTACCCGATCATTAAGGCAAGTGAATCGTAATATTGGCTTGTTCCGCAGGTGCTGAAATCACATTATTAAATTTAGCGAGAGAGGCATTTTCATTTTTATTTAACATGAATCTTAATCCTGTAAATGCAAGTAAGGCAAAGATGAGTAAGAATATTAAGATCCAGGCAAAGGGCAATTCACGATGAATAATATTTTTGATCTGATCTGGCAATGCAGCAAATGGTGAGAAAGCAGTCTTTTTACCTTTAAGGTAATCAATTTCATCACCCACGCGTGCAACCAAATGATTTAAACTTTCAATAGATTCAATACGATATTTACCCTGAAAACCCAACAGTAAGCAATAATGAAAAACCTCCATGGATGCAAGTCGCTCTTTTCCACGCCCTCGAATGAGTTCTAAAAATTCAAAAAAACGATAACCTGCCAGCTGCGACCCAAATAAAGTTAATTGTAAAGGGCTAATCAACCAATGGTTTTGCAGATTAAAAAATGCAGGATCTTGTTGTGTCACGATAGTTTCATCAAGTAGTGCACAATAGGCATACTTCGCATCATGAATATCTTCAGGTGAAAACTGTAGTTTTTTCGCTTGATGTTCAAAACGATTGAGTAAATCTAAAATCTTCTCTTTAAAACGATCTGCATTTTCTGGGACATACTGATTTTTAATAAGGAATACGATATAAAAACCATCATGTAGCAAGTCGACCAAATTTGTTGCTTGCGTATTTTTAGATTGCTGCGGTAAAGAACCGATACCAATTTGTCCATCATCGAATAGTGAAGGAGCTGCATTATTTTGATTCATTTAATTATTCTCCTTACCCATTCATCACAGCGATTAATTCAATACTAATGTCTTGGAATCCCGCAGGGACATAGATACAGATTGTTTCTGAATCAAGCATGCGTTGATACATTTCATGATGTGGTTCAATTTCAAAATAACTGACACCTGAACGTACTGGGATTGCGGTTGGAATCTGAACCAAATGATGAATTGGAATTGCAGGTAGTGCAGCAACAACACGTTGTTCAACATCAACGGTATTACCGACTTTAAAGCGTAATGGAACAATCTGAATCAGTTCATGGGTTTGCATCATACTGCTAGATACAGCAATATACAGCCTAGTTTCTTTGGTAATTTTATCTGTTTCAAGACTTCCAACCCAATAAGATGGGCGAATTTCTTTTAGTGCAATACTGATATAACGGCTAGAGATAATCGTGTCTAAAAGTTCACGTAAAATTTTATCGAGCTGGGTAAAACTATCTTGTAAATTATGGTGTTGGTATTGAGGTAAGTGTTCCACTTCATATGCCGTTGAAAATGTTAACAAAGAGCCTGTTAAACGTAATAATTCAAAGAATAATTTTTCTGGGTGAATTTGCGGATTCTGCAATAGATGGTTTAATGTTGCATGTGCTGTATTTAATGCGTTAACCAACCAGAAAGAAACAATATCACCAGAACGAAATTCAATCAGCTTTTGTTCATTTTCACGATTATTGGTTTGAATCATTTTGATTTTTGCACGAACGACATTCAACGTACGTTTTAGATTCGACAGCAATGTTTCGTTAGATTGGATATGTAAAATCGGTGGAATATATTTCGTATCTAATTCAAAACTGCCAGAACTATGTCTTTTTATTTTACCAATTGCTAAATATAAAAAACCATCCAAGTCTTGATTCGGATCTGCTTGGACATCAAAAAGTTTGAATTCAGTACGACGTCTGAGGAACGTAATCTCAGCTGGTGTCGCATCGGTAAATAAATCATGCGTTTCATTGAGATAGGAATGATAACGTGCAGGTTGTTTATCTAGATCATCTGAAAGATTTTTCTTATTTGGCTGTAACAACGGTAAAGCCAAATAGATGACCATTTCACCACGTAAATTTAGCTCATCCAATAAGATTGGCTGTGGTAATAAATCTTTAGCAGGTGCTTGATAAATCTCACCATCTTGCCAAATCATGTCGATCTGTTCTAAAGCAAGGATATGTGTACCGAGCTGAGTTTCATCAAAGCGTAAATTTTTTATGCCGTAAGGATATGGAATTGTTGAGCGAATCGTATGATTTAAACGTTGTTCTTGATAGCTATCTTGTAATTGGAAATGCTGTGGTCTTAAAAATAAACCTTCACCCCAAAGTATTTTTTCTGCTTTAAACATAAATTATTACCACTCTGAAGATTCATTATTTTGGTTTACACCCAACAATTCTTGAATAGAATCAAGAGGGTTTTCATTTTTAATGACTTGAGTTAACCATTCATGCAAAGGCATTTGGCTCCACTTAATGGTTTTTTGTAGCATATAACTGACTGGGCTATGTGGTTCATTGGTTTGAAAATAATCTGCAATATCTTGTAAAACACGCATTGCTTGTTCACGATTTTGTAAATGGCTTTGCGGTTGAGGCTGAAAGCCTTGAGCTTGCTGAACAATAGGATGCGCAAGGTTTTCATTGGTTGCTACAGGATTAGCTTGTACGGGATTATCTTCAGTAGCCGCGACATGAGTCGTACTTCCAAATGATTCTGCTTTATAGATTTTTTTTAGATTCATTTGAATATTTTCAAGTTGTGAATCAATACTCGCGAAACTTGGTGCTTCTAATTCCATTAAAGCGTCAAGGACTTGTTTAATAATATTCCAATGTTGCAAAATTTCTTGAAATTGCTGATAACTTTGGTATTGAAAGGTACGAGAAGTATTAAAAAGTGCTTGATTGAATTGGTCCAATTCTATAGAAGCTTCTACACTATCTGAATCTTCAGCTTGTTTGCGTCGAGTATTTTGTAAGTGTAAAAAACTTTCATACTGTGCAAGAGAATAGTATGGCTGAATATTAATCAGTGGAACATTCTTAATTAAGTTTGGAAGTTGGGTTGTAAATCCTTGTAATAAACCAAGTCGTTGATCCAAATCGTCATCTTCAATTTCAGGATGAAGCTTGAGCCAATACTGTTCCAATACACGGTGACTGAGTTCAAGCCCTTTGATTAGACCTTCAAAACCATATAAATTCGCCCAAGCTTCCGTCAACCACGTAAGTAGGCGGATATCTTTGGTTTTTTCTGACAATAATTGAACGGTTTTGTCTGCTACAAATGACCAATCTGCTTGTTTCGGTTCGGCAACCCAATCACCTTGGTCAAGCAAAGGATCATCATGCGTGCGTGCTTTTTTAATGTCATGAAAATCATTGGAAAATGAAAAATCATCACCACATGGATGTTCTTCTGATATGGGTTCTAATAATGTGTCTAAATTAATATCCATTTTCTATACTCGTATATTTAAGCTTCCACACTCTTTGTCTTTTTACTGGTTTTTTTCTTAGCGACTTTGTCTTGTGGATCTAAAAGGTAAATGATTTCATCATCTTTCACATCGATATGGATGATTTTTGGTAATTTTTGTTCTGCTAAGGCAACCAAGATTTCAGTGGCTAAAGCGGGTAGTACTGTAGAGTTTAAAATATTGTCTACATTACGTGCACCACTATCAACTTCAGTGCAACGACTTAAAATCAATTCAATTAAATCATCACTATGCGTAACTTTTGTTTCATATTGTTTTTCTAAACGCGCAGTAATTTTGCCTAATTTATGTACGATAATGCGGACTAAAAGATCATCATGAAGTGGGAAATATGGTACAATTCGCATACGACCAAGGAAAGCAGGTTTGAATTGTTTGTATAAACTTGGTTTAAGCTGTTCAATCAGTTCGTCTGCATTTGGCCACTCTTCAACAGGCTGGTTAAGGCAAGCTTGCATAATGGCATTTGAGCCAGTATTCGAGGTGAGTAAAATCGTGGTATTTTTAAAATCAATCACACGACCTTCGCCATCTTCAAGTGTGCCTTTATCAAATACTTGATAGAAAAGCTCTTGTACGTCACTGTGAGATTTTTCGATTTCGTCCAATAGCACAACACTATACGGATTACGACGCACAGCTTCTGTCAGTACGCCTCCTTGACCATAACCGACATAGCCAGGAGGGGCACCTTTTAAGGATGAAACTGTATGTGCTTCTTGGTACTCAGACATATTAATCGTGATGAGGTGTGATTCACCACCATAGAGTTCATTTGCAAGTGCTAGAGCAGTTTCAGTTTTACCCACACCACTCGGACCGACAAGCATGAATACACCCTGTGGCTTATTCGGGTCTTCTAAACGAGCTTTTGAGGTCTTAATACCTTGAACCAGTTGATGAAGTGCATAGTCTTGTCCCATCACACGCTGTTCAAGTTTTTCTTCTAGACTTAAAATCTGTTTGATCTCATCATTGACCATTTTTCCGACAGGAATACCTGTCCAATCAGAAATAATTTCATTGATGATCTGTGCATTAACACGTTCAAAAACAAGAGGTTCTTGACCTTGGGATGCGTGTAGCTGCGAACGAATTTTTAGAATTTCATCCTTTGTAGCTTGTTGGGCAGCAGTTTCGCTTTGTTCTAAGCTTTGAATTTGTTGAATAAAATGAAGCTCGGTTTGCCACTGCTTTTCAGTATTTTCAATATCTTGATTGAGAACATCCAAGGATGCTTTGAGTTGAGTTAAGCGCTCGTCATGAATAGGATTATGCAAGTGCTCATTTTCAATAATGTTTAATTCAAGATTCAAATTATGCTGTTGTGCTTTAAGCTGATCTAGTTTCACCGGTTGAGCATTTTGAGTGAGTGCAACACGGGCAGCAGCTGTGTCAAGTACACTAATCGCTTTATCTGGTAGTTGGCGACCACTGATATAACGATGTGAGGAATGAACTGCTGTTACGATCGCTTCATCATCAATACGTAAATTAAAATGATTTGCCATGACTGGGATCATGGCACGTAGCATATCAATTGCCACTTCTTCAGTGGGTTCTTCAACTTTAACCACTTGGAAGCGACGACTTAAAGCTGCATCTTTCTCAAAATACTGTTTATATTCAGCCCAAGTTGTTGCCGCGATTGTTCTTAACTCACCACGTGCAAGCGCAGGCTTTAATAAATTCGCTGCATCATTTTGCCCAGCTTGCCCACCAGCACCAATCATGGTGTGTGCTTCATCGATAAATAAGATAATCGGATGTGCTGATTGTTGGACTTCTTGAATGACTTGTTTTAAGCGATTTTCGAACTCACCCTTAACACTTGCACCTGCTTGTAACAGTCCCATATCCAAGGAATGTACTTGCACATTTTTTAATGCATCAGGGACTTGGTTTTGGGAAATTTTTAAAGCTAAGCCTTCAACAACAGCAGTCTTACCAACACCAGGTTCACCTGTCAAAATCGGGTTGTTTTGACGTCGACGCATTAAAATATCGAGCATTAAGCGAATTTCATATTCACGGCCGATAACAGGATCAATGCCCCCTTTTTTGGCTTTTTCAGTTAAATTAATCGTGAATTGATCCAATGCTGGTGTTTTTTTAGTTACATTATCTGATTCAGTATTAACAGCTATTTCTTGTGCGTTATTCTCTTGATTATTCACTTGAATATTTTCAGAACTGTTCAAGCAAATTTCTAGAAACTTATGCTTCATTGTATCGATCGGGAACAGATCAAATAAACTAGATGCCCGAATCGCAATTTGATAAAGATCAGATGCTGTAAGAAGGGCAATCAACAAATGACCACTTCGGATGACTGGATCTTGTTCAGCTGAAGCTAATAACCATGCTTGTTCTAACAGCCGAACTATAGATTTTGAAAAGATAGGAGTACGCGTATTTCCTTTTGGGAGTTGCGAAATACATTCAAGTAAATCGGCAACTAAACCATCTTTAGAGATTTTGTATTTGTTTAGTAATATTTCAATATCATTTTGTGGTTGTTCTAATAATTTGACAAAAAAATGCTCAATTTCGATTTCAAAATTTTGATGATTTACACATAAATTTGCAGATTGTTCTAATGAAGTACGAGATGAAGTTGATAGTTTTTTAATTAAAACTTTTAAATCTGTCATTTTTTTCTCTCATGAATACACTGTTTTCTAGTGACTAAATTATAAATTTTCTAACTGGCAATACTTTAAATTTATATTAGTATATAAAAATCAAAGACTTAATAATTTTCAAAATTCGTCTAAAAAATATTTTACATAAAAAATAATTTTTGTGAAGGTGTCATATTGTGTATATTATTTATTTTTCATAAAAAGTATTAAAAATTAATAATTTATATTTTTGATACGAAAATTAACTTGACGGGTTAGGTTTTTTTTAGTTTTATTTTGAAGAAATTTTAAAATAAACATAGCAGTTTTAAATATACAAACCTATAAAACATCTATAGTAAATCATTGAAAAACTGAAATTATGAGAATATTGAGGTTAGTTTTGAATAAGAATTTTATTTCATGCTTTTTAGTTCTTGGAGCATCACTTGTGACTAGTTTCACTTACGCAGATGATGAAATCAAACTAAAAAAATCGTGTATTAAAGATTATCCAGTCGTGGCAGGTGAAACGAGCCCAGAGCTCTTGTCGATCTATGCTCAAGTTTGTGATAAGAAAAACAAAGATAATAAGGACATGCTTTTGGTATCAGCTGCTGAAAAATTTCAGCAACTTGGGAAAAATGATAAAGCATTACAACTCGTGAATTTTTTGGAAGGTCAAAATATACAAAGCACAACACTGACTGATGTTAAATTTCTTGCAGGCATTAGCCTTGCAAAGGATGCTTTGAATAAAATGATCAATACCGAAGTTAGATATTTGTCTGAAGAAAAAACCTATCCAGTTGCCAAGAGTTTCGTTGATGCTGTTAAAAGTGCAGCACCAGCAGCTATTTTGGTTGAAAAACAGGAAAGTCAAGCATCTTCAGTAACCAAGACAACAAAACCAGCAAAAGTACGTACAGTAAAAAATCGTACAACTCCTGTGAGAACGACTCCAGTACGTACGACGCCACCAGCAACTACACCTGTAGCACTAAAACCTGCTACAACAACGCGACCAAACTTCCCAATGTAATTTTCTTTATTAGTATTTAATGGATAACAAAAATGGCAAAACGTGAAAGTGTACAGAAAAAATTACAACGAATTAGGCCACCTCGTGTGCAACTTACTTATGATGTAGAAGTTGGTGATGGGAAAGAGGTTAAGGAGCTTCCTTTTGTTGTTGGTGTGTTGGGCGATTTTTCAGCAGCATCTGAATTAGAAAAAACTAAGCTAAAAGATAAAAAATTCGTCAATGTTGATTTAGAAAATATTGATGAAGTTATGGAATCATTGTCTCCACGAGCAGCTTATCAAGTCGAAAACACTTTGACTGAAGAAGGTGGTCGTATGTCAGTTGATTTGACATTTAAATCAATGGCAGATTTTAGACCTGAGAATGTTGTACAGCAGGTAGATCCTCTAAAAAAATTGGTTGAGGCACGTGAGCGTTTAACCGACTTGAGAAATAAAATTTCGAATAGTGAACGTTTAGAAGATTTGCTTGATGAAGTTTTGCAAAACACTGATCAGATTCGTAAATTAAGTGCAGAGGCGGGTCCTGATCATGAGTAATTTACAGGCAAATAATGCACAACAAGATACAGCTGTAGAAGAGATTGGTTTACTTGATTCAATTGTAGAACGTAGTCGAATTGCACGTAATGATGAAGAGCATGATCGTGCCAAAAGCTTGATTGGTGAATTAGCCAAAGAGGTGATGGCGGGAACAATTACTGTTTCTGAGAATATGTCTTTGTCGATTGATAAACGTATCGCTGAAATTGATGCATTAATCTCAAAGCAACTCAGCCAAATCATGCATCACGAACAATTTCAGAAAATTGAATCGACTTGGCGCGGTTTATATTATTTCTGTCAAGAATCACCTTCGAATCCTTTAATTAAAATTCGTATGCTGAATACAACGAAAAAAGAGTTGGTGAAAGATTTCCAAGGTGCGACAGATTTCGATCAAAGTACGTTATTCAAAAAAGTCTATGAAGAAGAATATGGCTCATTTGGTGGCGCACCATACGCAACATTAATTGGTGATTTCGAATTTGACCGTACGCCTTCAGATATGTATCTGTTGGAACAAATGTCACATGTAGCTGCTGCTGCCCATGCACCGTTTATTTCGGCTGCAAGTAGTAATATGTTGGGATTAGAGTCATTTACCGATATTGATCGTCCACGTGATGTTTCAAAAGTCTTTGAAACAGCAGAATACGTACAATGGCGTTCTTTCCGTGAAAGTGATGACTCTCGCTATGTTGCTTTGACGATGCCGAGAGTTTTAGGACGTTTGCCTTATGATCCTAAAGAAGGTTGGGCAACGGAAGGCTTTAATTTTGTAGAAGATGTTTCAGGTCAAAACCATGATGAATATCTATGGATGAATGCTGCATACGCTTTTGGTACTCGTTTGACTAATGCATTTGACCAACATGGTTGGTGTGCTGCAATTCGTGGTGTTGAAGGTGGTGGTATGGTTGAAGGCTTGCCAGTGCATACGTTTAAAACCAGTGATGGAGAGGTTGCATTCAAGTGTCCAACAGAAATTGCTATCACAGATCGTCGTGAAAAAGAATTAAGTGACCTTGGTTTTATACCATTGGTTCATTGTAAAAATACGGATTACGCAGCGTTCTTTGGTGCGCAATCGACTCAAAAGCCGAAGAAATATGATAGTGATACAGCCAATGCGAATTCTTCGTTGTCGAGTCAGATTCAATACATTATGGCTGTTTCTCGTATTGCACATTATTTGAAAGCAATGATGCGCGATAAAGTCGGTAGTTTTGCATCTGCGGGAAATATTGAGGCTTTCCTGAATGAGTGGTTGTCACAATATGTACTCCTAGATGATGGAGCTTCACTGGAAGCTAAAGCGCAATATCCGCTTCGTGAGGCTTCTGTAAAAGTTGTAGAAAATCCTGCTGAGCCAGGCCACTACAAGTCTGTGGTTTTTTTAAGACCACATTTCCAGCTGGATGAGTTGTCGGTTTCATTGCGACTTGTTACTGAGTTACCTCAGTCCTCGAATTAAATTAGAGTGTAGCTAAATAATAACTTTAAAAAATAAGGGTAATTCCAATGAAAGATATATACGTTCGTTTTCAAGGTAAATACAAAGTAGATGGCGAGTCGCGTGATTCTGAGCACAAAAATTGGCTAGAAGTTAATTCTTGGTCTCATAATATTCGTCAACCAAAATCTGCTACTTCATCAAGCGTTGGTGGTCATACTGCTGAACGTGTAGAGCATTCAGATATGGTTTTCGTTAAAGATTTGGATGCAACAAGTCCAAAACTTTGGGAAGCCTCTTCTGCTGGTTATACATTTGATGAAGTACAAGTTGATTTTTATCGTGCAAATGGTGAAAAGCGTATCAAATATCTTCAAATCAAATTGAAACATGTACTGATTTCAAGTGTAACTCCTTCTGTAAATGAAGAAGGTGTACCGACTGAATCATTTGGTTTGAAATATGCAGCAGTAGAATGGACTTATTTACAACAAGATATTAGCGGAAATGCTAAAGGTACTGTTGTTTCTAAATGGTCTCTATCTACAAATACTGCAGCATTCAATGCGTAATTAGATGTAAGACAGAAGGGGCATCAATGTCCCTTCTGTTACTCTATATAAGAATTTAATCTATGAATTTAGATCAACTTTACCCCTATGGATTTCGATCTACATTATTTGATCGTTTAATCGTTGAAGATGAGTATAGCAAAGGGCTTTCATTAAAAGAGCTGAGAGATTCCGTTGCTCAAGATTTAGAAGACTTACTGAATACACGTATAGCCAAACTTGATACAGATTTTGATGATTATCCTCAGGCAAAAAAGTCAATTGTTCAATTTGGAATTATTGATTTTGTAGGACTTTCTACTGCAAATCCAACAGACCGAGATACGATTTGCCAATCAATAGAACAATCCATTGCCGCACATGAGCCCCGATTAAAGCAAATTAAAGTAGAAATGCAATTAGATGACCAAAATGTAGGGTCTTTATGTTTAAGTATTCAAGCTTACTTAAATATCCACCCACTGTATGAACCCGTAATTTTTGATGCCTTACTTAAACCAACAACACAACAATATGAAATTTCAGCAAAATCTTAAAAATATAAAGTGGGTATGTCGTGATCGAAGAACTTTTACCGTATTATGAAAAGCAATTACAAGAATTTGGACAGCAGTCCCGTTTATTTGCAGATAAATATCCTAAAATTGCACAGCGATTATCATTAAACCAAGAACAAATTGATGATCCACATATTGAACGTTTGATTCAAGCCTTTTCCTTGATTGCTGCACGTATCGATAAAAAATTAGCCGATAGTTATGATATTTTTACTCGTTCTTTATTTGAGGTGATGTTCCCTCAATATTTACGCCATTTTCCAGCTTGTTCTGTTGTCAGCTTTGAAGATATTAATAAACAAAAACAGCTTACAGAAGCACATGTAATTGCTAAAGGAACGTCGTTAAAGTCTAGAAGTTTTAAAGGTGTGCAATGCGAGTTTACGACGAGTGCTGAAGTGCGCCTTTTACCGATCCAATTAGAAAGTTTAAGTTTTCAAACCAACCCGAGTGCGCATATTCACCTCAATCAAAATGCGACTTTAAATTTAAAATTTGATTTGTTAAATCCTGCTAAGAATTGGTTAAAGCTTGAGAAGCTCCCTATTTATTTAGATGCAATTTCAAATTTTCCGCTACAAGTTCTAGATCATATCTTTCATAAGGATACCAGTTTTAGTCTGCGGATAAATCAAAAAGTCATTTCAATTAAAAATCCATTTGAAGTCATGGGTTTTGATGAAAATGAAAGTATATTGCCTATCGATCAGCATACACATCATGCTTATCGTTTGTTGATTGAATATTTTTGCTTTCCTGAAAAATTCAGTTATTTAAATTTGAATTTAGATGTTCTTAAGCACTTGAAATCAGACCAGCAAAGTTTTGAAATTCAGATCCATTTAAAACTCAATTTAAATGATCAAGCAATTATTCGTAATTATTCAGAATTGAATGTGGCGAATTTTAAATTGTTTACGAGCCCAGTTGTTAATCTATTTGAAAAGCAAGCTGAACCACAAAAAATCAATCATAAAAATTTAGAATATCCTTTAATTACAGATGCACATCACCCTGAGTTTTATCAAGTTTATTCGATTGTCGAGATGAATTTGATTCGTGAGAAAAGTAATCAAGATCAGGTGATTTATCCAATCTTGCCATTTTTTGCAATGAGTCATTATCATGGCGATGATGTTCAGTTTTTTTATGCACTGAATCCAACGATTTTACAAAATCAGTTCGTAGAAACAGGTTATTCAATTATCTCTAAAGATCTCGAGCCACAAAGCATTAAGTCTGATTTTGTGAGTTGTAAGCTATTGTGCTCAAATCGTGATCTACCACATGAAGCATTGGGGCAGTCGAATAATGTCTTGAATTTGAATGACAGTACCATTGCTCGCCGTGCATTGGTTTTGAAAAGACCGACAGAACCATTTCAATTTGAAAAAAATAAAAATGAACAATGGCGCATTATTTCGCATCTTTCTTTAAATACTTTGGCGCTGATGAAAGGCGATGCAGTGAGTCATATTAAAGAATTATTAGAGCTTTATAACTTACCAAAATCTAAAGAAAATCATTTAATTATTGATGCGATTAAAACCATTGAATTTGAGATTACTCATAAGTTAGTCGAAGCAAAACCGTTCCCGATGTTTGTTCGAGGCGTCAAAGTTCTAATCGATATTGATGCTCAAGTTTTCCGTGGGCATAGTTTGTATATTTTCAGTCAGTTGGTCAGTCATATTTTTAATTTAAAAGTACAAATGAACAGTTTTGTGGATGTTTTTGTCCGAGATCATAATACTAAACAGGAGTTATACCAATGCGCACAGAACGTTGGTGGCAAGAAGCTTCTGTAGTTGATGAGCTTTTTAAAACACCTACAGCCTACGAATTTGTTCAAACCACGCGTTTGTTACGACATGCTCCTCAAGTTTCGACACTGAAAAATTGGTCTGATGACTTTCAATTTGAATGTTCACTGAACCTCAATTTTCCAAAGCATGAAGTTGAGTCTTTGCTACAAGATGATGACAAGATCCAGATCACCAATCTGATTGTAGGTTTAACAGGTATGCAGGGTGCGATGCCTTATACCTATACCAATAAAGTTAAACAGGCACCACGTAAGCAGCGTGTTGAGGTACAGAAATTTCTAGGTTTATTCAATCATAAGCTTACCGCTCAGTTTGTCGATGCTAGTCTGAGTTATAACTTGCCTGTGCGATATGAAGTAGAAAAAGAAAATCACTATTTAGATATTTTGCATGCGCTGAATGGTTATATTCGTAATCAGCATCAACAAGATGATTTAGATGATTATTTCGCTGAATTTGCAGGCTTGATGCAGGGGCAAAATAATACAGCACATGCGTTGAAAACGATGCTTGCCTGTGTTTTTAATGAGTCGGTAGAAGTCAAAGAATATATTCCTGAAAAATTTAAGTTAGGCGATGAGCAAAGAACCAAATTGGGTGGACAGCAGCCTTTTTTACTGGGGGTAAATACTTTTTGTGGTGAAACCATTCGTCAAATTGACGGCAAGATTGAAATTCAAATCGGTCCTTTGAGTTATGCCCAGTATTTAGACTTTTTACCAAAGAAAAAACACAGTAAAAAATTAAAGAAAATTTTGCAAAGTTGGTGTAGCCCAACTTTATTGGTTGATCTTCGATTGATTCTGGCTAAAGAAGAAGTTCAGCCTTTGCAGTTGAGTTCTAAGACTCAAGTGGGTTTGGCGCAAGGTGCTTTTGTGATGCCTAAACTACAAAGTGATAATGATGAAACGTGCTATTCGCTCATTGGGGTGTCATAGATGATTAAATTAATTCTTGGAACCTTCGTCAGCATGCTCGTGCTGGTTTCATTGGTTGTGGTGTTTTATTGGCGTGATACCAAATATGATCCAAGTGGGTCAGATTTTCTTATTTTCTTTGGTTTAATCCCGCTTGGCATCACGATGTTGGTTATGGCACCTGTCATCATCAAAAAATGGTATAGCAGTCGTCAAGAAAAGAAAGAGCAACAACAATTAGAAGAGCAAAAACGTTCAGAGCAACAACAAGAAGCCGAAGAGATCACTGAGGAAGAAATAGAATCGGTGAGTTTAAAAGTATATGCCGCTTCGAGTCTGAGTGCTTTGGGTGAAAATGAAATGCATTTGCACCAGTTAAAAGAGGGTATAAGTGCAGAGCTGGATCAAAAACTAGTCAATGGATATGGGCTACCTATTCTGTCTTATCGAATTCAAGAAATTGAAGATGATTTGGAAGATGTTGAATCCAGTATATCGAATCGCCAAAAGCGGATGACCACACTGATTCAGCAACAGTTAGAACAAAATACTGAAACCTTGTACCAAATCGCAGAACAACTCAAAAATTCAGCGATGTTTTATGATGCTAAATTGGCACTTGAATATCGTATGCATCCAGCTTGGATAAACCCAAATCAAGAATATGATGACGAAACTACAGAACAAGCTACAGTTGAAGCAGTTCCACGATTGAATCGTTTAAATGTCCATCTAATTTTGCCTGAAAATTTATTTCATGCGTGGAATGAAACAGAAGGATCAGAGCTGATCCATCATTACTTAACTGAACTGGGCATTATCGATCAACAGTTTGATACGGAATATCACTATTGGGGAGAGACAACAGCTTATCAAGATTGGATTAAATTATTGAAAAGAATTGAATCGCAGGATTCAGAAGTATCATTGTTGATTGCTGTAGATTCAGAAATTGACCAAGAAACGGTCGATGATCGTACTTGGATGAGTGAAAAATATATTCCGTCAGAATATATTAGTACCTGTTGTATTGGTAATTCAAAGGTTGAATTACAAAATATACAGGTCAGTAAATCGATTCGTATTGCTTTAAATTCAAATCAAGCAGTAAAAACATTAAAACATTTAAATTTAGACCTGAGTGAACAGTTTGATCAAGAGCAGCCATTTGTTTTGGTTTTGGATGATCAGACCGATTTTAAACAATTAAAGAAATTGGAACAAAACTTCGCGGATACAGCGATCGAAGCACATCATTATATTTATAGTAAAGAGAGTTTAGGGCATACCCAAGCATTATCTAAAATCTTCAGCTTTATGTTGAGTTTACAGTTGGATGAGGCTTTATTTGCTTATGTATATAGTGCAGATCATCAACAGACTCAAGTTGTAGTTGGGACTGAGTTTGCATAGACATTACAGATAATTTAGAAAGAAATAGAGAAAATGATATATACAATATTAGGTTATGTTTGGCAGTACGTAACAAATCCGAAAGCGATTATTGCGCTGTCGATATTTGTTGCAATCGTATCTTCGTACAGTGCCGTACCACGTAAATATTTTGTGATGATGATGGCTGCCTATGTACTTGGGTTGATCATTTATGGGATCTATTGGTTATTTCAACGCCGTAAACATGCTGAACAAGGTGAAGCGTTAGCTGAAGCGATTGAACAAGACAATACGGCTGAATACGGTAAGCAAAAAGATAAAGAAGAATTAACGCTGATTAATCAGCAAATGAAAGATTCCATCCAATTGATTCGCAAGTCAAAATTGGGTGATAAAAGTGGTAATGCTGCGCTTTATGAGTTGCCATGGTATATGGTGATTGGTAACCCTGCGGCAGGGAAGAGTTCTGCAATTTATCATTCGGGTTTAAAGTTCCCATTTGAAGAAACCCATCAAAAAGTAGTTTCATCAGGTTTAAGTGGTACACGAAATTGTGATTGGTTCTTTTCAACAGAAGGGGTGTTGTTGGATACAGCTGGTCGTTATTCAGTCTATTCGGAAGATCATTCAGAATGGTTGGGTTTCCTCAGTATTCTCAAAAAGAACCGTTCTAAAGCTCCGATCAACGGCTTAATTGTGATTGTGAGTGTGGCTGAATTGGTCAGCCAAAGTCCTGAAAAATCAATTAAATTGGCAAAAAGCTTAAGAGCACGTATTCAAGATTTAACTGAACGTTTAGAAATTTTTGCACCTGTTTATTTAGTTTTTTCAAAAATGGATTTGATCGCAGGCTTCACTGAGTTTTTTGAATGTTATGAAGCTGCTGAGTTCGACCAAGTTTGGGGTGCAACACTGCCTTATGACCCTGAGTCATCGAATAATGCTGTTGAGCATTTCGAGAAGCATTACAATATTTTATATGATGGTTTAAAAGGGGTGAGTACGACGCATTTAAGCCGTCGTCATGCACAGAATATCTCTCCGAGTGTGATGACATTCCCGCTGGAATTTAAGACTTTAAAGCCTGTTTTAAAAACTTTTATTGGGACATTATTTGAAGAAAATCCGTATCAATTTAAACCTGTATTCCGTGGTTTCTATTTCACCAGTGCCTTACAAGAAGGTGTGATTGAAAGCCCAATGACGGAACAGATTGTGGACGATTTTCAACTGTCTAAAATCCCAAATAGTGAACACGGTATTCCGCAAAATTCTATTTCTCAAAACCATGGTTATTTCTTAAAAGGTTTATTCTCAGAAGTGATTCTGAAAGATAAAAACTTGGTGAAACAACATATTAACCCTACGACGAAACGTAAGCGTTATTTAGGTTTTATTGCGGCGTTGTTAGGGGTGTCGATTATCCTTGGTTTATGGGTTTGGTCATATCGTAACAACCAACAGTTGATTGCAGATGTTCAAGCAGATTTAAACAAAGTTGTGCAAATGGAGCAAAGTTCAGGTCAAGAGCTGTCTACTCAAATAGATTCTTTATTGATCTTGCAACAACGTTTGGAGCAATTGGATGATTTCGATGCGCATCGCCCATTGAAGTTTTCATTTGGTCTGTATCAGGGTAATGAGTTAAGAGAAAAGTTAAAAGCTGAATATCTAAAAGGTGTTAAACAAATTGTACTTACACCAAGTCAGCAGAATATAGCTCAGTTTTTACAGCGTGTTAAAAACAATGAACAAGTGCTCAAACAAAATCATGTCAATGTAGAAATTAAGCAAACTTCATCGAGCCAAATTGCTTCTGAACCTTTAGATACCAATCCACAAGATGCATACAATGCACTGAAAGCTTATTTGATGATGAGTAATCCACAATATATGGATGCAAGTCATTTAAGTGATCAAGTCACTCGCTTCTGGCGTTCATGGTTAGATGCCAACCGTGGTCAAATGCCACGTGGTGAAATGATGCAGAAAGCGGAAAAGATTTTAAGTTATTCAATGACTTTGGCGAATGATGAAAAATTCCCAGTGTTAGAGTCAGATGCTCAATTGGTAGATCAATCTCGCCAAGTGTTGCTTTCTGTTGTTCGTGGTATGCCTGCGCGTGATCGTGTCTATAACGAAATTAAGATGCGTGCTGCGGTACGTTATCCAGCGGTTACTGTGGCGCAGATCGTGGGTGAAGCAAATCGTAATGTCATGTTAGGAGGATATGCCTTACCTGGTGTGTTCTCACAAAAAGCGTGGGATGAATATGTTGATAAAGCGATTGAAGAAGCTGCAAACAGACCTACAGATACTAAAGATTGGGTATTAAATAGTACACAGTCTGATGACTTAACATTTAGTGGCAGTCCAGATCAAATCCGTAAACAACTGACAAAACTATATAAGCAAGAATATATTGCTGAATGGAAAAAATTTATCAATGCAACGCACTATGCCAAAGGCCCTGATTTTGCTCAGCAAACCAAGATCATGGATGTATTAGGTGAGCCACAAAACTCTCCAATTCGTACTTATATAGACCGTGTAGCTAAAGAAACCAGTTGGGACAATCCAGTGGTTCAAGCTGAATTGGCAGCACCACAAACAGGTTTTATTGCTTGGTTTAAACGTAAAGTTTTAGGGCAAGGTAAAACTGAGGATGTTCAACGTGCATCAAATCAACAACAAGGAGAAATTTCTCAACAGTTCCAAGTGTTTTATCAACTGATCCGTAAACGTGATGACTTACAAGACAAATCTTTGCTTGATGACTATTTACAAAATATGGCTCAGGTGAGAAGTAAGTTAAATGATTTACGCAGTGCAGGCGATTTTGGACCAAGTGCTTTGGCATTGGCGAAAGCAACCATTAATGATCAAAGTTCTGTATTTAATGCAACGCAAAAAGTGGTTGATGAAAAATTAACTGTTGGTTTGGGAGAATTAGATCAGCAGATGGTACAAAAGTTATTGGTAAGCCCATTGACTCAATCCTTTGATAGTTTGTTGGTTCCTGCACAGGATGAAATTAATAAACTGTGGTCACTTCAAGCGTATCAACCATTTAATCAAACACTTGCACAAAAAGTACCATTCAACTCATCAGGTACAATTCAAGCCACCAGTAATGAAATTGGTCAGATTTTTGGGGATAACGGAAGTATTTCTAGATTTGTCAAAGAAACACTCGAACCATTTGTGATTCGCCGTGGTTATACCTTGTCTTCTAAAACATGGAAGAACATGGGGATCGGTTTAAATCCAGAGTTTGTTATTGCTTTTGAACAATATACGACACCTGTGAATGGTACTGCTACAGCAGGAGGAGGTGGTACTCCTGCACCTGCCAATCAGTCAAACTTCCAGTTCTATCCTTTACCAAACAATAAGTTATTGTCATATACCATTGATATTGATGGACAACGTTTAGTTTATGAAAATGGTGTCCAACAATGGGTGAACTTTATTTGGCCAAATCCAAACTCTATTCCTGGCGCTCGAATTACTGCGATTGATTTGGACGGACAGACACACACTATTTTCGAAGAACTGGGTGAATATGGTATTAACAAGCTGATTGATAGTGCACAACGTAAGCCATTGAATGGCAGTTTTGAAATGACATGGGCAAGCAGACAAAATGCGGACTTATTTGTCAAACTTCAATTCCGTTTGATTAGTGGTAATGCATCAAATCCGATTGGTTCAAATCGTGGCTATGTTGGATTGAAGTTGGTTGATCGTGTCACTAGTCCAAAAGCACAACTTGTTGTTGCCGCACAACAAGCACCAGCAGGTGCAGTACCGAATCCAAAAGCAGCTTCACCATTTGGTGGTACAGCAACAACCCCACCATCTGCACCTACACAACCGAGTACAGCAAAACCTCAAGCGACACCTGCATCACCATCCACAGCACCTGCTGCAAATACTACAGCAAATCATGGTGGGGTAACTCAATGATAAAAGGAAATTATTCAGAAAGAGGGATTCAAGTATGCAAATGATAAAGTCGACACCATTGTATTATGGAAAATGCCCTGCTCGCGGAGATTTCCTTAAAACCAAAGGGCAATATTCATTGATTCAGGTTTTGGATCAATGGATTACTGAGGCATTAGAAATTGCAATGCGTGAACCTAATTTTGATGAGGCTTATCAAACACTCGCACCATTAGATTTCTTTATTGCCAATCCTCGGGAAAGAATGTTTTTGGTTGCCAATATGGTGACCAGTGAAGACAGTTCAGGTCGTCAGTTCCCCATGGTGTTGAGTCACCTTTTAGAAGTTGACCAACCATTTCAAAACTTGTTATACGCTCCTTATAAATATAAGCCTGTGCTGATTGATTTATTTCAGAAAAACCGTGTATTTAGAACGATTAATGATCCTGAAATTTTACTCACAAAATTGGGTAATATTGATCATGAGATTCAAGTGCTTCCTGAAATAAAGACGCAGGATTTTTTCGAACATCATACGATGCATTCGTTTGCTCAAATGATGAAAGTGACGCCATACGAATTGGCTCAAAGTATGATGGGCTTAGGCTTATTACTTCAACCTGTACTCAAGCATGGTACTAGTAAGTTATCTAAAGTACTGATTCTACCGATTAATAATCCAAGTTATAGTTATGAGATAGCAGCGTTTTGGGTCAATCTAATTGGGCGATTCTTAGAAAAAAGTAATACTGAAATTTTAATGGGTATTTTGCATCAAGATTCTCCAGTTTTGTTGTTTGGTTTTCAAGGCGCAGATATCACCGCATTGAGCAATATTTTTAATCAAAATATGCAAAATGATCACTGGGTATCTCTACTTCAACCACAATGGGTTGATGCATATTTAGAGCAAAATGCTGGCTTGGCGGCACTTGAACAATCGTTGTGTGAGCGTCAGTTGAGTTTGACTCAGGGCATGAAAATCTTTAGGCAAACTTTTATAGATGAAAAATGATATGAAAATAAAACGATTAAAAAGCATCACGGTTATTTCAAGCTTATTTTTTTCTTTGCACGCATTTGCTGCCCCAATCATTGTTGAGGGTGCTGTGCCCAATGATATGACCAAACAAGCCATTCTTGCCAAATTAAGATCAGTGTATGGCAATGATCAAGTGGTCGATAAAATTCAAATCCGCCCTGTATCCGCACCAAATGGGTGGAGTGATTCAGTTACTCGAGTGATTACCCCTGATCTTAAAAAAATCAGTCAGGGTAAGTTGTCTGTTCGTGGTACACAGGTTGATTTGACAGGGAAAATGGGTGTTCAAGCGGATATTCAACCTACAACTACATTATTTCAATCCTTAGTCCAACCGCCATATCGTTTTAATCCTCAGATTTCAGTCAATGCAGCAGAGCAGTCAGTGATTGATAATGCACTGAAGAATCGTATTATTGAGTTTGAATCAGGTAAAGCAGTTTTGACGCCTGTCGGTACACAAATCTTAGACGAGATGGTGGTTGCTTTAAACAAGGTTCAAGGTAAAAATGTAAAAATTATCGGGCATACTGATAGCCAAGGTAATCCTGAAAAAAATCAGCCTTTGAGTTTGCAACGTGCGGAAGCAGTAAAGCAATATTTAGTTGCGAAAGGGATTGCACCCACGCGTTTAACAGCTGAAGGTTTAGGGTCAACCAAGCCTGTTGCAGACAATGCGACAGAAGAAGGTCGTAAGAAAAACCGCCGTATTGAATTTGATGTTTTATAACAGATTTTAACGGTCATTAATTGAATAAAAATAAGAGGAACGGCGCATGGCACTCCCATATATTACTTTGGGTTCCCCAACAACAGGTGGGGGTACTGTGATTTCAGCACAGTCGACTTTTACGATTGAAGGGAAGCCTGTGGCATGTGTGGGTGATAAGGCGACTTGTCCAAAGCATAAATGCGTTTCAACCATAGTGTCTGGTGATAATCATATGACCGTTATGGGCAAGCCTGCGGCGCAGCATAATTCGCCTTTATCATGTGGTTGTAAATGCATTGCAAATCAGTCTTTAAATGTTGGACAGAATTAGCTCTTGTCTAATTCAAAATCATGTATAAAAAAAGCCCCATCATCCTGACGGGGTTTTTTATGATTTGAGTTATGTTTGTAAGTTTTGTGCAGATAGATAATACAGAGAAAGTTACAATTAATTCATAAAGAAAGTAAATATGAACAAGCAATATATTCTACTTATTTCCTTACTTCTCGCACCTACAGTAAATGCGAATTTACCTAGAACTAAGCCTTTATTTGCACAAATGAAAAATAATCAATTATGTATTTTTATTCAAGATGATAAAGCATCACTGGGTTATGAAAATAGGGCGTATGTCTATACCACAAATTTAGACGAACTGAGTTCTCGTTCAGATGATTATGAGAAGATTTATTATAATATTGAAATACCTAAAGGTTTTAAAAATTGTATTTCGATTCCCTTAGATCATATAGAAAGAAATAAGCCCCATGACATTTTTATTGAATTAGATAAAACCTATTCATTCAGAATTTGTATCAGTGACAAAAACCAAATTTATCGGGTAGATCAGTCTCAAAAGTGCTCAAATGAATTGTATGAAGTTAAAGAACAAAAGGCTCAATCTTTGTTGGATAGAATTTTTGCTAAAATAAAAGAAATCCTCGCTAGATTATTTGGTTAAACAAACGATAAAGGAATTTGCAAAAATAGTAGAATAAAAAAAAGCCCCATCATCCTGACGGGGCTTTTTCGTATTGGTGAGTTAGGTAAACTCCTGTTCTACCTCACTTCCTGATGCTCAGACCGATTATTGTTGTTTTATGTCTGGGAAACTTCCTGTTCCCTATGACTAGAGAATAGAGAATTTTCTAAGGGTCACCAAGTCGCAAATTGAAGTATGTAATGTAAGCTAAAACGTACAAATTTACGTATTGAAAATTGAAGATTTAGATTTAGACATTGGCATATTGAATCAGTTTATTTACAACAGATTTAACGGCTTTATTGTCAAATTCATTGCCTTCAAAGGTTTCAGTTTTGCTGCGGCTAAAAATATCGCGTAATTCAATCACAGCATTGGAGTCGATCATGCCAATAAACGAGCAAACTTGTTTAATTTGGTCGATTGAACGAGAACCATTGGTTCCGCCATAGCTGACGAAAGCAGCAGGCTTGGCTTGCCATTCTTTGTATACAAAGTCGATCGCATTCTTCAAAACAGGGCTATAACCATGATTATATTCTGGCGTGATGAAAATAAACGCATCGCCTGAATCTACTTTTTCTGCCCATTGCTGTTGTTTAGGTTGGTCATAGATTCCAGTTGCAGGGGAATTTTTACCTGCAAAGAATGGTAGATCCCACTCCTTCAAATCGACGATTTCAATATTTAAAGTACTAAATTCTAGCTTTTTAATTTCTCTAAGTAGCCATTCTGCAACTTTGATCGCTACACGTCCTTCACGGATACTACCGACAATAATATGGATATTCATTTGTTGTTGCTCTCTTTTTTAATCGTTTAATACTGCATAAATCATAATGTAAAATGTTTATATCATGTGTATAGGATTTTAAATTTTTGATTCGACCTTGAGTTAAAGATGGATCTAAAATATAAATCCTATGTTTCCCCATAGATATTATCTTTGAGCTTATATGAAAAATGATATTGCCTTAATTATGGCTCTACCGAGTGAATCTAAAGATTTATTTGAACAAGCTGGTATTACAGTTCACTACAGTGGGATTGGTAAAATCAATGCGGCATTTACAGCATTTGATGTGATTCAAAAAACAGGCTGTAAAACCATTCTTAACCTCGGTAGTGCAGGGAGTTCATATTTCAATGCACATGAATTGGTTGAAGTTAAAACTTTTGTGCAGCGTGATATGGATGTGTCACCACTCGGCTTTGAAGTGGGTGTCACTCCGATGGATGAACATTATCCTGAAGCGATTGATTTAGACTCTTATTTCACACATCTTTCACAAGGGATTTGTGGAACAGGGGATAGTTTTGAAACGGGTCAACCTAAAGTATCGTGTAATTTGGTTGATATGGAAGGCTATGCTTTAGCCAAAGTATGTAAAAAACTCGATGTGCGCTTAATTTCGGTGAAATATATCAGTGATGGTGCAAATGACACTGCACATTTAGATTGGGAAGAAAATTTATTATTAGGTGCAAAAAAATTACTAAAACTGTATCAATCTATTTAATTTGATAAAGGTTTTGGCGACCATAGACTTCTATGGTCGTTTGCCAAAATAATTCAATGCCATGATTGGATTATTCACTACGAGGTAATACACCATATAAAATCATATGAATGGTATGTTCAATGGCACGTTGGCACATACTTTTATTGCGTAAAGTTTTTCCAGTGACCATTTCGATTTGAGTACTGAAATCAGCATAATTTTGAGTTAATCCCCAAATATTAATAATCAATAACTCTGGATCAATTTGATCTGAAATTTTACCTTGCTCTTGCCACATCGAAATGACTTTGGCTTTGCGTTTAAATAATTTCTTCAATGGGCCTTTTAAAATCGCCAAAATATGCGGTGCACCTTGGATAATTTCTAAGGCAAAAAGTTTTGATGCTTTCGGCTGAGTTCTTGAAATTTCGATTTTTGTCATGATGTAATGTGACAAAGCTTCAGTGGGCTCAAGCTCAGATTCTAATGATTGCAAAGGCGCTAACCATTTCTGCATCACTGTGGTGAGTACTTCGACATAGAGCGCTTCTTTATTTTCATAATAATAGAAAATATTCGATTTATGCATATCTGCTAACTGCGCAATTTCATCAAGACTCGCACCATTGAATCCATAGAGAGAAAATACATCAAGTGCAGCATTGAGTAGCTGCTGCCGCTTCTGGGCACTCTTTTTTTGTTCCATCGCATCTTTAAATCAAAAAACTGATCATTAAATTGTACGGTAAAATGTTTGATTTGTGCACAGAAAGCAGCATTATTTTGGAATATTTCTGATAAATAATTATGAAGTTATATTATTAAATCAAATTGTGAACTTTATTATCTAATCATGCACTAAACTAGCGCAATTTTTATTTAAAAATCATGTCATTTATTACATTTGATTTAAACTCTGTGACATTTCTATTACATTATGATTTTAAATCTGAAGTTAAAAATAATGTTTTATTGATAATAAATCAAAATATATAGACTTCATTTAAAAAATTAATAGATATTGTGAATATATAAATTAACTTGCTAAAAGAAGTCACATTTTATTTGCTCTATTTTAGGTTGCCAATACTGCTTCAAGAACTTGTTGTTCGAGTTCTGCAAATTTAACCCCTTTTTGTCGAGGGCGTGCTAAGTCAACTTTGAACTGTTGTGCAATATGCCCTTTATCTAAAAGGATAATGCGATCAGCCAGTTGTACTGCTTCACTGACATCATGTGTGACTAAAATCGTAGTGAAACCTTGTTCCAACCAAAGCTTCTCGATCAGATTCTGCATGTCTAAGCGTGTGAGGGCATCTAAAGCACCTAGAGGCTCATCCAATAACAATACACGTGGTGTATGTGATAAAGCACGTGCCAGCGCAGTACGTTGACGTTGTCCACCTGAAAGTTGAGATGGCCACAATCCCGCTTTTTCCTTTAGCCCTACTTTTTCTAGTAATTGTTCAGCTTTAGCATGTTGATCTTTTGCTAAACCTAATTGCACATTTTTTAAAATATTTTTCCATGGCAATAGACGAGGATCTTGGAACATGACTCGAATATCGTCAGCAATGATGCCTTCACGGAAGTTCAATAGAGATTTAAATTTAATCTCTCCATAGCTAGGCTGTTCGAGATCCGCAATTAAACGCAGTAGGGTACTTTTTCCGCAACCACTACGTCCGACAATGGCAATGAATTCACCCGCTGCAATATTTAAATCTAAATCTTCTAAAACCTTCACATCACCATAGTATTTGTGAAGTTGTTCAATGGTAATTTCTGCACCAATTTTTGCTTGTTCTTCTTCGACATTTTCGGTTGTAGGGAGAAGATCATTGGCATATTGGCTAATACTTAAATCGGTCATTTTAGGCTCCTATTTTTGATAACCTGCGTGCCAACGCAAAAGGTATTTTTCTAAAAATTGTGCAAATACATCGGCAAGTTTACCTAAAAGGGCATAAAGTAAGATGCCGACCAAAACGATGTCTGTTTGTAAAAATTCTCGGGCATTCATGGTCATATAACCGATACCTGATTGTGCCGAAATGGTTTCAGCCACAATGAGCAATACCCATACCAAACCGAGTGAAAAGCGTAATCCGACAAGGATTGATGGCATTGCTCCAGGTAAAATGATGTCTTTATATAATTGCCATTGATTTAAGCCGTAGCTCTTACCCATTTCAATCAATTGAGGATCAACAGAACGAATGCCGTGATAGGTATTGATATAAATTGGAAAAAATACTCCGACCGCAACTAAGAAAAGTTTTGCAGATTCATCGATTCCAAACCACAAAATCACCAGTGGAATTAAAGCCAAAGCTGGGATATTTCGAATCATTTGTAGCGTCGTGTCGAGTAGGTTTGATGCGACTTTTGATGAACCGTTCAGTAATCCTAAAAGTAGACCGAGTCCACCTCCCACTAAAAGTCCAAGTAAGGCACGTCCAGCACTGACTTTAACATGTTGCCAAAGTTCACCACTGATGAGCAAAGTCCAAAATGCTGAAACCACGGCTGTGGGCGCTGGTAATACACGACTTTCCAATAAGCCAGTTTTTGATGCAATTTGCCAAATCACAATCAGTAACAGTGGGACAATCCAAGGCAGCAAACGCTGCCCAAGTTGTTGAGTTCCACGTGAAACAGCATTACTTTTTATAGCGGGAGCGCTTTTAACTGTGGCATTCATGCAGACTCCTTCAAAGGATCCTTGTGTTCCTCTGGGGTGTAATTGTTTGCCACAATCTCACCAAATGGACCTGTTAAGTTTGGTTGAGTCAGCTTTTTACGGGTTTCTAAAGGCAATAACGGGAAGACCAGTTCGGCAAAACGAATAGACTCTTCTAAGTGAGGGTAGCCTGAGAAGATAAAAGTACCAATTCCCAAATCTGCATATTCTTGGATACGATCTGCAACGGTTTGTGGATCACCGACCAATGCTGTACCTGCACCACCACGGACTAAACCGACACCTGCCCAAAGGTTTGGGGAAACTTCGAGTTTGCTACGATCACCGTTATGCAATTCAGCCATGCGACGTTGACCAACTGAATCCATTTGTTTAAATTTTTTCTGTGCTGCTGCAATGGTTGCATCATCTACATATTGAATGAGCTCTTCGGCAGCTTGCCATGCTTGTTCATTGGTTTCTCGAACAATCACATGTAAACGGATACCATAATTTAACTGACGACCTTTGGCTTCCGCACGTGCTTTCACAACTGCAATTTTTTCTTTCACGGCAGCAGGTGGTTCACCCCAAGTGAGATAGGTATCGACTTGATCCGCAGCCAGTTCAATCGCATCTTCTGAAGAGCCACCGAACCAAAGTGGTGGGTATGGTTCTTGTACAGGTGGATAAAGTAATTTGGCATTGTCCACGCTTAAACGCTCACCGTGAAATGTAAATGATTCCCCAGTATGTGAGCGTTTTAAAATTTCACGCCAAATGGTGGTGTATTCAGCCGCAGTTTTATAACGCGTTGCATGGTCTTCATATAAGCCATCACCTTTAAGCTCTTCTTCATCACCGCCTGTTACAAGATTAAGCAGTACACGACCATTGGAAAGACGGTCAAATGTTGCTGCCATACGCGCTGCCAAAGCAGGCGTGGTCACACCTGGGCGTAAAGCGACGAGGAATTTTAGATTTTTAGTTGCATCAATCAAACTTGCTGCCGTAATCCATGGATCTTCACAAGAACGACCAGTGGGGATGAGTACACCTTCATAGCCCAAATTGTCGACAGCAACAGCGATTTGTTTCATATAAGCATGATCTACTTGGCGTGCGCCTTTGCTCGTGCCTAAATAGCGACTGTCACCATGAGTGGGAATAAACCAGAAGATTTTCATTTCATTCATCCT
This sequence comes from Acinetobacter sp. WCHAc060033, assembly GCF_004209125.1. Taxonomy (NCBI): domain Bacteria; kingdom Pseudomonadati; phylum Pseudomonadota; class Gammaproteobacteria; order Moraxellales; family Moraxellaceae; genus Acinetobacter; species Acinetobacter sp. WCHAc060033. Next base: position 28,552 of record NZ_SGSW01000009.1, read on the forward strand.
GTATAAAATTTTAAAACATCAAATATGTTCAAGGTTATTTTGCAGTCCAAACGGCTTGTTTAATGTCGATGCGGTTTGGAATAATTTTCAATTCAGTAAAACGGTTTGCCAGTTGTTGCTGATCGGAAATGACTTTTGCGGACAGTGGCGCGGCACCAGATGGCTTTGGACGCCGTTCAATAAAGACTTGGCTGACTTGAGGTTTTAAACCTGTACTTTGCCCAATGGCTTGTGCTGTTGCAGTGCGATTGGCTTGAACCCATTTATCGGCAACATTGATTTGTTGGATAATACTTTTGACGGCTTTTGGGTTTTTCTTCACGAAATCAGGTGAAGCCAAATAGAAGGTATAGTTCGGGCTTAAACCTTGTCCAGACGCTAAAACACGGGCGTGATCTTCAACTTGTGCGGAAGCAAAGAACGGATCCCAAATTGCCCATGCATCTACAGCACCTTTTTGAAATGCTGCACGAGCATCAGCAGGGGTGAGCCAAATGGGTTGAATATCTGTCCATTGCAAGCCTGCTTTGCGCACTGCTTGTACCAGTAAATAATGCGCACTAGAGCCCTTTTGTAAGGCAATACGTTTGCCTTTCAATTCACTGAGTTTGGTAATTTTGGAGTCTTTAGAAACTAAAATTGCCGATGCCAAAGGTTTTGCTGCTTCATAAGCAATGTAATACAAGGGTTTATTGGCAGCTTGTGCATAGACAGGTGGAGTATCTCCTGTGACACCAACATCGATTGAACCGACTGCTAAAGCTTCTAAAATTTGTGGGCCTGCAGGAAATTCATTCCAAGAAATAGTGGCGTTTGGAAATTCTTTCTCATAGAGCTTTTGTTGTTTGGCAATGGCGAAGTTAATTGAACTTTTTTGAAAGCCAATTCTGAGTTCTTTGACATTCGGATCAACCGCCCAAACAGAAGTTGCGCCCAACATTGCACTACAGATCAACATGGTGGTCATCGTGTGATGAGGGAGTTTGAACCATGATGTTGCTTTTATTTTCGTGTGATGTTGGGTCATTTTGATGTCCTCTGTATTGAGTGTTCTAGGCTTATGGGTTGGCTAGAATCGCTGCTTGAATATTGATTTTGTTGGGAATGAGTTTTTGTTGATGAAAGGCATCTGCCACGTATTGTTGTTGCTTGGCAACCTCACTTGAAATAGGCGTAACACCAAAGCCCATACGTGAAATAGAGGTATTCAATACATCTAAAGGCAAACCTGTTGGTTTTTCTAAAAGTTTTGCTGCATCAGTCTGATGTTGAGATACCCATTGTGTGGTGGTGTTCAATTCATTCACCACTGTCTTTAGAACATCAGGATGCTGTTCTGCAAACTTGCGATCTGCCAAATAGAATTGGTGGTTATTCACTAAATTTTGTCCAGTCGCTAAAACTTTTGCACCGAGTTGTTTTTCAGCAGAAGCAAAGAATGGATCCCAAATCACCCATGCATCCACAGCGCCTTTTTCAAAAGCGGCACGTGCATCGGCAGGGGGTAAGTACACCACTTGAATGTCATCAAGTTTGAGATGATTGGCTTCCAAAACTTTTAATAGTAAGTAGTGAACATTTGACCCTTTATTCAATACGACACGTTTGCCTTTTAAATCTTGAATTGATTTGATTGTTGAATCTTTCGGTACAATCAATGCTTCAGCCAAAGGTGCAGCGGGTTGGTTGGCGATATAGACCAGATTTGAATTGGCTGCCTGTGCAAAAATTGGTGGTGCTTCACCTGCTTCACCAAACGACACACTGCCGACATTCAAACCTTCTAGGAGTTGAGGACCCGCAGGGAATTCAACCCATTTCACCGTCACGCCCTTTTCTTTCAGCGCTTTATCTAAGTCACCACGTGCCTTAACGATTGGTAAGACGCCGTATTTTTGAAAGCCAATGTTTAAGGTGGTGCTCTCTTGTTGTTTTGAACATCCAGAAAGCATCATGATCGTTGCAAGGCTTGCACTAAGAATTGTGATTTTTTTCCAAGACGGTTGAAATAAATGCGCCATGACGAACGATGCCCTAAAAGAGTTAAAAATGAATGAGCATCAGCTTAAAAGGCTTTTTATTTTCAAAAAAATAAGATTTATATGATTGCTAATGAAAAAAAAAGATAAAAAATAAAGTGCTAAATTTATCTAAAAAATAGAAATAAGTAATTTATATTCTATAAAATTGTAATTTTATAATTGCATGAAAAAAAAGAATTTATTTCATATATCTATCATAGAGATATAGATTGCAACACGGAGAATATAGAAAGTTCTCCATGTTATAACCTATGGTGATAAGTTTAGTGATAATTGTGATAATTCAAGCTTAATCAAGCAAAACCAAAGTCGATTAAATGAGTTTTTTAAAGACCATTGAGTTCCGTTGGTAATTATATAAAGCCTGACGTGCTTCAGGAAGAGCATCGACATTGGCAGTTTCGAAGCCATGTTCTAAGAACCAATGTGCAGTACGTGTGGTCAAAACAAACAATTGTTGAATGCCCATTTGACGTGCTTTTTCTTCAAGGAAATGCAAAATTTGGCTACCGCGATTGGACTTACGATAGCTTGGATGTACTGCAACGCAAGCGATTTCTGCAGATTGAATTTCTGTACCTGTCACAGGAATTGGGTACAAAGCCGCACAGGCGAGAATGGTTCCATCACGTTCAATTACTGCAAATTGACCAATTTCATTTTCCAGAAGCTCGCGTGAACGGTAGACCAAAATCCCTTCTTCTTCGAGTGGTCGTAAGAGATTGATCAAGCCACCGACATCGCCGATACTTGCCATACGCACTTCTTCATAATGTGCATCGGTAATCATCGTCCCATGACCATCACGCGTGAATAATTCTTCAATCAATGCGCCGTCATAGGCATAGGACAATAGATGTACACGATGTACGCCTTTGAGCGAAGCTTCTTTGGCATTGTGCAAATGCAGTGCGATTTCAAAATTTGAATCTTGGTATTTTTCAATATGTGTATCAAGTTGATGTGGGGTAATTTCACGGAGTAATTGCCCAAATTCATCCATCAAACCTTGCTGATTGCCTAAGAAAATCAGTTTATCAGCTTTGATATGAATCGCTGTTTTGGTGGCAACTTCTTCTGCCAACAAATTAAAAACTTCACCTGTAGTCGAATAACCTGTTGGACCCAGTAGAACAATATTTTGATTGTCTAAATGACGTTGAATGGCTTCAGTATCAATGGTGCGTACTTCACCCGTCAGTTGAAAATCAACACCATCACGGATACCAAAAGGTTTCGCCGTGACAAAATTTCCTGAAACGACATCGATGCGTGCGCCAAACATTGGAGAATTGGCGAGACCCATTGATAATAAGGCTTCGATTTGCAAACGAATCGAACCTACAGCATTCATTACACAAGGTAGTGATTCACGTGTCGTGACACGACGATTGATATGGATTGGACTTTGAATCTTTTTTTCTTTTAAATTTTCAGTGATTTGCGGGCGAGCACCATGCACCAAAATTAAACGAATCCCCAGAGAATGTAGCAGCGCAATATCATGAATAATATGTTGAAAATTTTCATGTTCTACCGCTTCACCACCAAACATCAAAACAAAGGTTTTACCACGATGGGCATTGATATAAGGCGCAGAATGACGAAACCAATGCACATATTGTTGCGCTGTGCTTTGAGTTGTTTCTGGATAGTCATTTTGCATGCCGATCTCGGTATAGATGATTGCGATTACTGAGATTCTAAACAAAAAAACACAAGGGGAATAGTTTAAATAAAAAAAGCACTCGAACGTGGGAGGACGAGTGCAAAGAGGGTATTTTGAATTAACGGTTGAGTGACAGGCTTAAATTATAGACCGAGCACTTTGATGATTGCATAAGTGGCTGTATTGACAAGAATATAGTGACCATCTGCTTTGTACCATTGCTGGTTTTTACCCGGTTTGCTCAAGTTTTTGTGGTGTTTGTAGTCCACTTTATAACCTGCACCACGGTATTGAGTTGGGTATTTATGCCCAGCTTTCCACTGATTTTGCGCAGCTTTATTGGGTGCTTTGTGATTAGTTGCAACATGTTTTACAGCATTGCCATGATTGTTGGGATGTTGTTGTACGTGTTGCTGTTGTGCAGGCTGGTGACCTTGAGCATGTTCTGGCGCTGCAAAAGCACTTGAAGCTGCCATGATTGCACTGACTGAGATTGCAATCGCTGAAAGTAATTTTTTCATGTTGAGCGCCTATGGAATAATGTATCTATATCTGATGTTTTTAATTTAATTGGAAAATGTAGAGAAACAATGAAGCTAATATGAAAATATGTGATTTATTTTCCTTAATAATTTATTTTAATCTTATATAATTCTCATTAAATGAAAAAAAGCCCAATATATGTAATGCCAGTCAGTTAAGAGATTCTTGAATCCTCCCCTTGCGGAACATGTTCCTCACCTTTTTCAAAGGAGGGAGCTTTTCATTGCTGAAATCATTTTAGTTACAAGAAGTTCCCCTCTTTTTCAAAGAGGGGTTAGGGGAGATTTTAGGAGTTTATGCAATAATTTTGCTTAACTGATCAGCATTACCAATATATGGGCTTTTTATAATTAGATTCATTAACCAATCACACGGATCACACGGTTATTACGCTCATTCACCAATACATAGTCACCATTCACTTTATACCATTGCTGATATTTGCCTGGTTTTGGCAGTTGGCGATAGTTTTTATAGTTCACATGATAGCGTGATGAGCTGAATTGGCTTGGTAAATACTGCCCTGAACGCCAGTCACGGCTTGGGTTTACGCGATAGTTATGGTCATAGCGTTTATTGTCATAACGATCATAGCGGTCATTTTTGTTCCAACGATGGTCATTTTTATGATCCCAATGGCTTTGCTGATAACGATGATTGTTGTCATAACGTGAGTCAGCCATTGCTGAAGTTGCAACCAGTGCGCTCATCGCTAATGTAATTGCGGTTAATACTTTTTTCATCTGATTCACCTAAATTGTATTTTATCCTTCGATGAAATCAATTTACGCAACAATTGGAGATAAATGGTGAGGAGGATTTAGTTGAATTGTGAAATGTATGAAGACTTGATGGAGGACTGTAAATTTTGAATCTCTGAGATGTTTTGAGTAAAACTTTAAAATGATGTCTACTTTTGATACATAGACTAACCAAGTTAATGATTTTTTATAATTTACTCTATTGAATGAGTTCTGGAACAGGATGAAGTGGTGCTTTGTTTGAAGATTCATGCTCATAAGCTTCTATGAATTTCATGATTACATTTAAAAAACGGAAATTCTGAAATTTGAGCAAAAAAAAGCTCAAACTAAATAGGTGTTTGAGCTTATGAAACTTGAGTATAGCAATTTTAATTCAAAATAGCTACGCGGTCTTATATTACATACCACGAATGCTGAGAATACTGTTACTGTCTGAATCAACTAAGATGTAATCATTATTGATTTTGTACCATTGTTGGTTACGTGATGGTTTAGGCAGATTTCCATCTTTATAATCCACTTTGTAGCTATTGCCACGGTAGTGTTGTGGCATCACATAACCTGTTTGCCATTTATGTTGCTGTAAACGTTTTACACCACGTTGTTCACGCTCTCGACGTTGTTCTTGAATGCCATCGCCATCATCATTGTCACGGAACTGACGGCCACGATTACCACGTTCGCCTCTATCTCCGCGATCATAACCTCGATCGTTGTCAAAATGAGGTCCTGCACTGGTGATCTGCATGGTCATCAGTGTTGATAAAGAGATCGCGATGATCGCTAAAATCTTTTTCATAGGAGCCCTCGCTTGCTAAGTGTTGTTTTTTACACCACTAATGTACCGTTAAAATGCAGAGAAACTGTGAAGAAAGTTCAGTTTTTCATTTAAAAATACAGACATAATGAGAACATATTTTTGATCAGGATGAAAGACTGTATCCAAAGTCTTATGCAAACAGATATAACAAACATCTATGTTCGACTCATTCACAGGTCACTCAAAGTGCAAGGCATTAAAATACTCAGTCTATTCTTTGATGCGGAATGTAAAGCTATGGTACAAAATATCGTTTGAACGGTCTGTTAATGCCATTGTTCAGTGAAATGCTTTAAGCAATTGACTGCTGTTACGACCGTTTCAGCTTGTTGGGCATCATCTAAAGCATGAATGAGTTGATGCGAAAGTTATAATTGTTCAATCGAACGAATCATTTCTACTTTCAGTTTTTGATCTGCCATGCGTGATGCCTTTTAGTAATGTCTAGCTGGTAGAACATACTATAAAGTTGATTCGATGATTTGGAAAACTGAATAAAATCATTATTTTTATTGGCTAATACGATTTTATTTCCTGACTCTCTTGTATCTAATCTTAAAGTTGTACTTCAATACTCGATCAAGAGAGGGGAAATGGCGAATGATTAGTCTTGGGCATCAATACTGGCACCATTCAGCGCCAAACTGTCTTCACCCATCAAGTACAGATATGCAGGCATGATCTGTTCAGGCGTCGGTAATGTTTTTGGATCTTCCGCAGGGTAGGCTTTGGCGCGCATCGCTGTACGAGTACCGCCTGGGTTGATACAGTTGTAACGAATATTTGGATAGGTATTTTCTTTGGCAAAAATTGTGCTGACTGCTTCAATGGCAATTTTTGAAACAGAATAAGCACCCCATTCAGCACGCGCTTCACGCCCTACACCAGAACTGGCAAAGACCACAGAAGCATGTTCAGATTTTTGTAGTAGGGGAAGAAGTTCTTGAGTGAGGACGAAAGGTGCTCGTAAATTCACAGCCATGACATCATCCCAAACTTCTTCTGGATAATGTGCTAATTCAACACGTTCACCTAAGATGCCTGCATTGTGCAAAATCCCATCGAGACGTCCAAACTGTTGTTCGAGTGTATTGACCAGAAGTTCATAGTCATGCGACGTTGCTGTAGACAGTTGTAAAGGTAGAATTGCAGGCTGTGGTGCGCCTAAAGCTTCGATTTCATCATAAATTACTTCAAGTTTATTGAGTGTACGACCATGTAAAACCACGGTTGCGCCGTGTAAGGCATAACTTAAAGCTGCCGCACGTCCAATACCGTCTCCCGCACCTGTGATCAGGATAATTTTATCCTTCAATAAATCTGGACGAGGTTGATATTCTGAATATTTCATGGGAGACCTCCTATCGTTGTTATGATGTTGTATAAGCTTCTATATAAAAACAGTGAAACACCTTATGCAAGATGTTTCATCATTTGTATCATACGATTCACACAGAATGAATGATTTTTTTGTGCTTTAAATATTGACCAACTTTCTAACAAGCTGATGTAATTCTGCAACATTATGGACAATACAATCTGCTTGCCAAGCCTTGAGATCATCTTTGTATTGCAAAGGTAAATAGCCATACGCTGCCAAAATGGTATACATCTGCGCATTGCGACCCGCATCAATATCACGTGGATGATCACCCACATAGATACATTGTTCAGCTGCGATATCAATCTGCTTGGCAGCCAAATACATTGGCTCAGGATCAGGCTTGGTATGTTTCACATCTTCAGGGCAGACCAAAACTGCGCAACGTTCAGTGAGATTAAGTGCTTTGAGTAAAGACTCACTCAGCCAACGTGGTTTATTGGTCACAATACCCCAAGGAATATGGTGACTTTCTAAATCCTCTAAAAGTGGGTACATGCCGTCAAATAGATCTGTATCGACTGCAATATCATCACCATAAAGATCTAAAAAGCGTTGGCGATGGGCTAAGAAAATTGGATCATCGACTTCAAGTTCAGGATAAACCAACTTCACCATCGCACGTGCACCCTCAGATACTTGAGTGCGGATCAAATCTGCATCCACAATCGCACGACCTTCTTCACGGTACATGTCTTGAATAATGCGAATAAAATCAGCTGCGGTATCGATTAAAGTTCCATCGAGGTCAAACAGTACAGCTTTCATTGTGCAGACTCATTGATGGTATAGACCATATAGTTCACATCCACATTGGGCGCTAACCAATAATGTTTAGTGAGCGGGTTGTAATGCAAACCTGTCATATCTTTGAGTTTTAAACCTGAATTGCGAATGTCATGGGCAAGTTCAGACGGTTTAATAAATTTATGATAATCGTGTGTGCCTTTTTTCAATAAACGCAACACATATTCCGCGCCAATGATCGCGAATAAATACGCTTTTGGATTACGGTTAATGGTTGAGAAAAACACATGACCATTCGGCTTCACCAATTTTTGGCAAGCTTGGATAATCGAAGCAGGATCTGGTACGTGTTCGAGCATTTCCATACAAGTGACAATATCGTATTGACCGGCTTGTTCTTCTGCGAGTTGTTCTACAGGGATTTGTTTATATTCAATATTTTGAACATTTTCTTGCTCTGCATGTAAACGTGCAACATTGAGTGGCGCTGCACCCATGTCAATCCCAAGAACATTTGCACCACGACGTGCCATACTCTCTGCTAGGATTCCGCCACCACAGCCGACATCGAGAATTTTCTTATCCGTTAAACCACCTGAATGTTCATCAATCCAGTTTAAACGCAGTGGGTTAATTTGATGTAATGGTCGGAACTCAGAGTGTTGATCCCACCATAAAGCGGCAAGCGCTTCAAATTTAGCAATTTCTTGTGGATCAACATTAAGTTGCGACATAACAGCCACCTCTAAATTAAATTGTTTTAATCAAAAATTAAGTTCATCTATGCTAGTGTAACCATAATTATGAAAAAAGCGATGAATCGTGTAAAAATCTTCACAGAAGGAAAACGATTTTCCCATATTTGTTTTATAGTTAGTGCATAAGCTATACAAAATGACTTCGAGGACAGAACAGTCAATGAAAAAATTTATTATTGGTGGCATGACCGCTATGGTCATGGCATTTTCTGCAAATACGATGGCTGCTGATTTTGTTGCAGGCAAAGACTATACCGTGGTGCAAAATCCTGGAAAAGTTGCAGTTCCTGGCAAAATTGAAGTACGTGAATTCTTTTGGTACGGCTGCCCACACTGTTTTGTACTTGAACCTCATATGCAAGCATGGTTGAAGAAAATTCCAAAGGATGTGAATTTCTTGCGTACACCTGCTGCGATGAATCCGCTTTGGGAACAAGGTGCGCGTGCTTATTATGTGTCTGAAGCGCTAGGTGTGCGTAAACGTGCGCATTTACCATTATTCCATGCTAATGGTAATGGTCAGCAAATTCTACAAAAAGACCAATTTGCAAAATTCTATACACGTTATGGTGTACCAGAAGCGAAATTTAACAGCATGTATAGTTCTTTTGCGATCACTGCAAAAGTCGCTGAATCAAACCAATTGGCGGCGCAATACCAACTTTCAGGTGTTCCTGCGGTGGTTGTAAATGGTAAATATGTGGTGCAAGGTGAAGATGGTAAAGTGACTCAAGTGGTTGATTACTTGATCAATAAAGAGCGTAAAGGCGGAAAATAAGCCTTTAAGTTGTAGAAAACCCGCTAAATGCGGGTTTTTTGTTTTATGATGTATTGCTAAATAGATTGGCTTTTATCGTTTAATTTTTTTCTACATCCCAGTTATCAATCCCTTTAAAAATCAAAAGAATTTGAGTCACAGCTTGCTTTTTTAACACCATTTTTTGCAATTCAAGCTCGATGCCTGAATATTGACGTGACAAGCTTATCCAAGACATTGCCCAAGTAAAACAGAGATTAATCAAAATATTGGTAATAGCTTTTAGGTCATTTTGATTTTGAAAATTTTTAATGACTTCAAACTTTTTAAGATCATTGGCGAGGTCATCATTTAAAAAGTCTATTTCAAGCGCAATCGCTCGACGAACCACCTCTGAACCACCCCAACGTTCTGCAATCATAAAAATCCATTGTTGAGGGCTAGTATCTACAGCTTCAAAGAACAATTCCATACTGGTTTTGGTCTTGGCTTCAGGATGCGCCAAACCTTTACCGAGTTGATGTAAGACATTTTTTAAATACAGCGCAACTTGGTCAACCAGCTCTTTACCTAGCTCATCCATATCTTGGAAATGGCGATAAAAGGCAGTCGGTACTAAACCGACTTCACGGGCAACTTCACGCAAGCTAATACTCGAAAATGAACGACCTGATGTGCTTAAGCTTAAAGCAGCATCAAGTAAAGCCTGACGACTTTGTTGTTTACGTTCATCGCGTATCGACATATTGCTGTCCGAAAAAATTGTTGTGATGAGTCTATCAAAAATAGCGCAACAAAATCACATTAAATTAAGCGACGAATGTCAGTGTACAGATGTTGACTGAATTTATAAAAATAATTATAGTGCACAAGTGTTCACTAAAAGAACATTTGTTCACTCAATAAATAGCAAGCACAAAGAGGAACGTCACATGAGTCAAATTGCTGCCATGAGTAATATGCAATATCAGCCACAATGGGTACGTGAGGATTTTGTCGATTTTATCGCTGAAAAAATCAATCCTGTTTGGGCTTGGAAAAGAGTTAAAGCGGTTGTGATTAAAACACGCGCTTTAAGCGATGATTTTTATCAAATTCAACTACGTCCAAATCGCAACTTTAAACATCAACAGTTTAAAGCAGGGCAAAGTGTTCTGGTTACTGTAGAAATTGCAGGGGTACGCCAACAGCGTAGTTATTCTGTGGTGAAGTTTTTGGACAATGGTGACATCATCATTGCCGTGAAACAGCAGGGTAAAGTATCCAATGCCTTAACCCAGTTAAGCTTTGGTCATGTTGTCGAATTGTCTCAAGCTCAAGGCGAGTTTGTGCTAGAGCAAAGTACAGCACCATTGTTATTGATCGCTTCAGGCAGTGGAATTACCGCAATTTATTCCTTATTGCTGGAAACATTGACCCATTCAAATCGTCCAGTAAATTTGATTTATTTCAGTCGTGATCATGCTTTTCACGCAGATTTAGAACAATTGCATCAACAAAATGCTCAGTTCCATTATCACTACATCAATACAGTGGAACAGAAACAGCATTTGACTTTGGAATTGATACAAAACTTAGTGCCTGATTTTGCACAAGCTCAAAGCTATGCCTGTGGTTCATCTACGATGATGAAAAGTGCTCAGAAAATTTTCCAAGATTTGGATATTGCAGATCGCTTGAAACAGGAATATTTCCAAATCACAGTGGATGAAAATTTAGCAAAACAACCTGTAGTGTTTTTACGTTCACAGCAAGAATTTGAAGCCAAATCGAACTTACTTGAAAGTGCGGAACAGGCGGGTTTAAAGCCGACACATGGTTGCCGTATGGGCATGTGCAATACCTGTACCTGTACCAAAGTCAGTGGTTCGACCAAAAACATGCTGACAGGTGAGATCAATCACGATAGCAATACTCAAATTAAATTGTGTATCAGTCAGGCAGTCAGCCCAGTCACCATTAATTTATAAACTAAAGTCTTTTTAATTACATTCAAACAACTTCTTGATCTATTGAGTCAAGAGAGGGAAGTTGTACCCAAAATTCAGCAAAGGCTTCTAAAAATGAAGTGCTGAGGAGTAAAACAATGAATATGTCAGTGAATTTTCCAAACAGTAAATCAAAACATTTAAATGCAGAACAAACCGCAGAATTTGGTCGCCGTGTGGATGAAATCCGTCGTGAAGTGATGGAAAGCATCGGCGAACAAGATGCTAAGTATATTTATAAAATCCGTAATTTTGTGCGTTATAGCGAAATCGCCTCACGTGGTATGTTGATGTTTGGTGGCTGGATTCCACCTGTTTGGGTGGTTGGTACAGGTTTATTGGGTATTTCCAAAATCGTGGAAAATATGGAGCTTGGTCATAATGTCATGCACGGACAATTCGATTGGCTCAATGATCCAAGTTTGAATGGTGCGAATTATGACTGGGACACGATGTCGACTGGTGATGATTGGAAATATACCCATAACTATGTGCATCATACTTATACCAATATTGTCGGTATGGATCATGATGTGGGCTATGGTTTATTGCGTGTCAGTGAATCGCAAAAGTGGGAACCTCGCTTCTTGTTCAATATTCCATTGGCGATTCAGTTGATGGTGTTTTTTGAATGGTATGTGGGGGTGCAAAATCTGCATTTGGAAGATGCTTTAGTCTATAAAACCAAAACGTGGAAACAAGTTTGGGCAGATGCGACGAAGTTTCGTAAGAAAGCACGCCGTCAGATTTTAAAGGATTATGTATTTTTTCCTGTGATTGCAGGACCAAATGCTTTACCCGTTTTGGCAGGAAATGCTGTTGCCAATGTGATTCGTAGCTTATGGGCTTCTGCGGTGATTTTTAATGGTCATTTCACTGAAGACGCTGAAACTTTTGAAGTGGATAATGTTGAAAATGAAACCCGTGCTGAGTGGTTTCTACGTCAAATTCGTGGTTCGAGTAATTTTACAGGCACAGAGTGGCTACATATTTTAAGTGGTAATTTGAGTCATCAAATTGAGCATCATTTATTTCCTGATATGCCTGCCAATCGTTATGCGGAAGTTGCACCTAAAATCAAAGCTTTATGTGCAGAATATGGTATCAACTATAATGAAGCCAATTTCTTTCAGCAGTTTGGTAGTGTCTGGGTGCGTTTAGCGAAGTGTTCTTTGCCGAATAATATGACCGCTAAAATTATGCAGTCGGTACAGAAGGTGAAGGGGATTTTTGCTTAGTTAGATATAGAAGTTGATTAATCAGTTAAAGCTTATGTTTAAATAGGCTTTAACATGATAAAACTTTTAAATAAATGATTTTATTTTTTGTTTATAAAATCATCCAATAAATGATAACAATATTCTAATTTCTTAATTTGATTCAAAATGATCTGTTTTTGCTCATTAATTTTGCTTTCAACAATTGGACATAAGTTAAAGGATTGTTCTTTAGCATTAAAACAAGGCAGAAAATCATGAATTTTTTTTAAAGGAATTCCAGCTTCATTCAGTGTTTTTATCTTCATTATTTTATCCAGATCAAGTGTCGTATATTCACGATAATTATTATTTTTTCTTAGAGGAGCAATTAATCCAACTGCTTCATAATGTCTTAGCATTCTAGGGCTAATCCCTGTTTTCTGAGAAACTTTTGCTAAATTCATAAATTCACTTGACCTTAACATTAGTGTCATAGTTTATTTTATAACCTCAATGAATACAAATGGTATAAATCATGAATTTTGAGCAGAAGAAAAGTTTAATAGAAAAATATTTCAGCTATGTAGATGAAAAAAATATAGAAATTTTCAATTTATATACTGAGGATGTAGAAATCTTTTTCCCTAAATTTGGACAGCACAGAGGAATTAAAAAAATGAAAGAATTTAGTGAGAGAATGTCTAAAGTTTTTAATAAATTAGAACATGATATGAACAGTCTATTGTTTATTGATGCTGGAGACAAAGTCATCGTTGAAGGAAATGAATCTGGGGAAATGTATGATGGCCAATGTTTTCCAGACTATAAAATTTCACAAGGAAAATTTTGTAATATTTTTGAATTTAAAGATAATTTAATTTCTTCTGTGAAGATTTATGTAGACCCTGATTTTGTAAGTGCCGATCAATTTTTAGTTACAGCCTTATATAATCAAGAATAAGCTAGTTTTGTACGCCAAAACGTACAAAGATTTGCGGATTTAGCCAATATACGGATTATCTAAAATTTCATATCATGGACACATAGAGAGCAGGAAGCTCCAGACAAAAATAAGAAAAGGAAGAACAAGGAATGTGAGGTACGACAGGAGTTATACCGCAAGCATCAAATACGTAAAAAAGCCCAACAGGATGTTGGGCTTTTTTATTGCTCTCAATCAGAGATGTATGCTGAATTTTTAAGAAAAATTACCACTTATAATTTATTTTTCCGTAATAGAACGCACCATTAAAACCAAACGGAGAGAACTGACTGTACTGCAAACTACCACCAGTAGGTTTATTAATGTCATACACATCTTTATCAGGATAAACATCAGTAATATTGTCACCGCCAACAGTAAACTTCCAATTTTTCAATTGATAAGACAGCGCTAAATCCAAGAGCCATTTGGCAGAGAATTTTTGATCACTCGCAGCACTAGAATTACTAAAGGTCTCAAAACTGCCATAACGGGTTACATTGGTATTGATTCCCCAATTACCAATTTTATAATCATTGGCGATACTTAGTTTATGCTCAGGAGTACTGCCTGCCAATAAACCATATTGTTCACGACGGTCTAAGCGAGTTAAATTGACACCTAAAGCATTTAAAATTTCAGGGTTTTTATCAACGCTCGTCACTTCATTTCGATTAAAATTATAAGCTAATGAAGTGGTTAGCTCACCATAAGGCAAGTTTTGCCATTGATAATTTGCGACTAAATCAACACCACGGGTACGTGTGTCACTAGCATTATTGAAGAAGCGAATGGTATTAAAATTGGTATTGGTAATCCCATTTGAGGTGAGATAATTACGAACGGTTGGGCTACTGGCATTAATATTAGATGACAGGCTGATTCGGTCATCAATTTCAATTTGATAAGCATCTAAAGTCAAGTAAAGGTTTTTAGTTGGAGTAAAGACAAAACCAATACTGTAGTTTTTTGATTTTTCCGCTTTTAAATTTTCAGCACCTAGCAATTGAGCAACTTGTGAGGAACTTGGATATGTCCCCGCTTCAACAAACTGACCGTTTACCAATTGAGATGAGGTTTGGGTGAAATACTGCTGAGCTAAGCTTGGTGCACGGAAGCCAGTCGAAACTGAACCACGAACAGCAACTTCTGGAAGAAGCTTATAACGCAATGAAAGAGAAGCATTATTGGTGTCTCCAAAATCATCATATTTTTCATAACGGTAAGCAGCCGACGCAGATAGTTTATTGGTGAGGTCTGCTTCTACGTCTACATAACCTGCGTAACTATCACGTGACCATTTCCCTGCATCGGCTTGACGAAAACCAGATAAACCAGATGAGCCACTTTTATAATATGAACCAGAGTCACCTGCTTTAATTTGATATTCTTGATTTAAATATTGCGCACCAAAAGCAACATTCAATGGACTAGCCAATGCTGAAACTTCAAATTCTTTTGAAAGATCAATATTAAAGACAGATTGAGTATTTTTTAATTGGCCATTGTGAAATGAGTTCGGTGTAGACCCTGTATCTTTGTATAAATCAACATTGATAGTTTTGGTATCCACATCGTATTGATTTAAACCGTAGTTTGCTGACACATCATAATGCCAATCTGCAATGTCCCCCTTTATTCCTGCAACTGCTGCAAAGTCATCGAGCTGCCCTTCGATTAAAGGCAAGTAGCCATTTGGAAATAGTGTTGGGACATTATTTGAAGCGTTACTTAAACGGTAAAAACCAGCAGCTTCTGCATTGCGATGGCTATAAGTCGAAAAACCATAGAGTGCAACTTTGTCACTAAAATCATAACCAGCATTTGCTGAAACTTTAACTTCATCCGATTTAGGGTCGCCAAAACGGAATGTTCTTTGCCCGTATGTGGTTGAATTTGGGTCTCGATGATCTAAGCCAGCTCGATTGGTGGCTTCATTGTCTTGCCATTCACCAGAGAAAATTAAATAACCGTAATCATTTAGTTTAGTTCCACCAGAAACATAGGATTGTTTCTGCTCCCCATCACCTTTATCGTAAATGCCGTAACGGATACCTGCTTCACCTGTTTGAGGATCAGACTTTAAAATGATATTGACTACACCTGCAATCGCATCTGAACCATAGCGTGCTGAAGCACCTTCACGTAGTACTTCGATACGGCTGATCGCAGAAACAGGAATTGCATTTAAATCCGTGGGTGCAGAACCACGACCAATCGTTCCTCCAAGGTTAATAAAAGCACCTGTATGACGACGCTTACCATTGACCAAAACAAGTACTTGATCAGGTGAAAGTCCTTTAAGCTGGACAGGGCGTACCAGTTCAGTGCCATCGACAACAGTTGGACGTGGGAAATTAATCGAAGGAATAATTTTAGACAAAGCAGTGCCTAATTCACTTGAACCTGTACGTTCTGTTAATTCTTGAGCACTGATTACATCGATAGGTTGTAATGAATCAGTTTTAGATCGTTTGAGCGAACGTGTTCCTGTGACAATCACTGCATCTAGTTTTTTGACATCAGCAGTTGATGTAGCTTGCTCTTCTGCATGTGCTAGAGGATAGAGCAAGGAAAGGATGATTCCTGTCGTGATGCTCAATGAATATCGTGTAGATAATGTATGCATGAGTTTGTTTTATCGCTCTTTTTGTAACCATTTGTTGTGATCATAAAGAGCATGTTAATGTTTATAAAACAAATTATAAAAATATGATTAGCTTAAAAATTGCTAAAGCGTTTTAAATTTAATTATTTTCGGAAAATAAAATCACTTAAGTTTGATTGAAATCATTGGATCTATTAGGCATAAAAAACCGAGCAATAAAGCTCGGTTTTTAGAAGCATCAAACTCTAAAAATTAGATGTCTGAAAGATCTACACCAATACGTGCAGCAACTTCTTCATAAGCTTCAACAACACCGCCTAAACCTTGACGGAAACGGTCTTTGTCGAGTTTCTTCTTAGTATCTTTATCCCATAAACGGCAACCGTCTGGAGAGAACTCATCACCCAATACGATACGGTCATGGAACACACCAAACTCAAGTTTAAAGTCAACAAGAAGCATGTTGCCTTGAGCAAACAAGTCTTTAAGTACGACATTTACTTTTTGAGTAAGTTCTTTCATTTGAGCCAATTGTTCAGCATTTGCCCAACCCAATGCAATCGCTTGAGATTCGTTCACCATAGGATCGCCTAAAGCGTCATCTTTGAAGAACAATTCAAAAGTAGGTGGAGTAAGCTCTAGACCTTCTTCAACACCTAAACGACGGCACAATGAACCTGCTGCATAGTTACGCATTACGCACTCTACAGGGATCATTTGTAATTTTTTCACTAAAACTTCAGTTGGAGAAAGAAGTTTTTCAAAGTGAGTTTCGATACCAGCCGCAGCCAATTTTTCCATGATAAAGGCATTAAAACGGTTGTTCACCTTACCTTTACGATCTAGTTGCTCTATTTTTTCGCCATTGAATGCAGAAGCATCGTCACGGAAAACTAGAATTAGATGATCAGCGCTATCTGTTTCATAAACGGATTTCGCTTTACCAGTATAGAGCAAGGTTTGTTTTAACATGGGGGAACCTTTTGCAAAAAAAAATTGCCTAGAACGACTAGGCTGGCCAGTTTTGGTAAATCTGGGTTAATAACTGTGCAGATTTTTCTTTATCTGCAAAGCTATTATCGGCGTTAAACACGGCGATCGTGTTACTTGAACCAACGGAGCTAAGTTTCAATACATAGGTGCTATTGTCGATTTTCACAGTCGCCTCATTGGCGTTTTTGCTTTTACCGATTAGCTTGTGATTGAGACTACTGAGGGTTGCAAGTGTGTACTGCCAAATTGTAGCAGAATTTCCATCGATTTTGATCAATGGATTGCCATTTCCATCGGTTAAAAGTTGCGGACGACCGACGCTTTCAGAGGATGTTGCTGTCTCATTGGCAGTTGCACTTGATTTTTCAACTTCAGGACGCGGAACTTCATACCGATTTCCACGTTTATTTTCGAACACTGGTGCATGTTTCAATGCAAGTGGATCAACAATCGGAGCAGGATACATTGGCGTTGCAGGTCTAACTGTTGACCCTTCAGGGTATTTAAGCGGCTCTACAGAGGTTGTATTTTTATAGTCTAAAGAACCATTGCTGATTCCAAGTGAACTACAACCCGCCAAACTTAAAGCTGAAAGGGCACAAGCTAAACCTAAACGTAATTGCATAATTATAAGCTCTTAATTAAATGAGACCCGCTGCTTTGAGTTCTTCACGCAGTGGAGCACGGTATTGTTCTGCGAGTGGAGTTAATGGTAAACGAACGCCTGTACCAATTAATTCCATTTCATGAAGTGCCCATTTCACTGGAATTGGGTTCGATTCACAAAATAAAATATTGTTTAATTTTGCAACTTGGTCATTTTTCTCTTTTGCAGTAGCAACATCACCCTGTAATGCAGCAGCGCATAATTCGCTCATGATTTTAGGTGCAATATTGGCAGTCACAGAAATATTGCCTTGCGCGCCAAGTTGAATCAGTTCAGCAGCAGTGGCATCGTCACCTGAATAGACGACCATGTTTTTGCCTTTTAAACCTTCAAGCAATTCTTGACCACGAGGAATATCGCCCGTTGCATCTTTAATACCGACAATCTGAGGAATATCCGCTAAACGAATCGCAGTGTCGTTGTGCATATCTACACCTGTACGACCTGGGACATTGTAAAGAATGATTGGAAGATCAACTGCTTCAGCGATCGCCTTATAGTGTTGGAATAAACCTTCTTGCGTAGGTTTGTTATAATAAGGGGTCACGAGAAGAGCGGCATCTGCGCCGAGTTGTTTTGCTTCTTTGGTGAGTTCAATCGCTTCGTGTGTTGAGTTCGCACCAGTACCGGCAATAATTGGAATACGTTTATTGGCAACACGAATAATTTCTTTAATTACTTCAGCGTGTTCTGCCATGCTAAGAGTAGATGCTTCACCGGTTGTACCGACAGCAACAATACTGTTAGTGCCTTGTTCTATGTGCCACTCAACGAGCTTCTCAAGACTCTTCCAATCTACGCTGCCATCTTCAAACATGGGGGTGACGATTGCGACAATTGAGCCTTGAATGGTCTGTGCTTGCTGAGTCATTTTGAAAAAACATCCTATTTGACCATCCACCATGCGTTTGAGTAAACAAGGATTGGGGGATGGTTGCAGTATTTTGATTTGAGCAAAAAACAATCGTATTGAGGATTGCATAATGCTTATGCAAATTATGACTGATTCAGCGTGACAGAACAATATACTTTCGCCAAAGCTAGGAAATTCTTTAACAAAAGCAACAAATCATCCACAGAATCAGCGTCATATTTTTCTGTTATTGGCTTTTTTTGAGTGTTCTATGCCGATGTTTTATTGGACAGTAAGGATTTAGTGTTTTTTAGAATGATAAAAGACGCAAATGTTCTTAAAAAATAGGATCTACAAATTTCTTTTCATAAATAAATTTTCATTTTCTAATCGTTTTTTTATATATAGAAGTCGGAAATCAGTTCTTATTGTATGAGAATAGTCATCTCTATTTTCAATATTCCTGATCAAAAACGTAGAAACTTATACCGAATAATTGGTTCTAACACTTATTTATTCATTCAATAAAGTGAGAATTTTCCAATATAGCTTTTAAGCATCGTCAATTTTCTACCACCTTTTGATAGTTATCTATCTATTCTGACTGTTGGAAGATTCGCCTTTGTTCATATCGCGTAAAAGGATGTTCCATGATGGATAGATCAGTTTCTTTAGATAAAAAGCATGCCACAGTGACTGTGCTGATTTGCTTTTTGATCGCCGTGATCGAGGGTATTGATATTCAAGCCGCTGGGGTAGCGGCAGCAGGGATTAAAGAATATTTTGCTTTGGATGCGACGCAACTGGGTCTATTTTTCAGTGCAGGGATTTTAGGCTTATTGCCTGGCGCATTGGTGGGTGGGCGTTATGCAGATCGTATTGGTCGTAAAAAAGTGTTGATTGCATCCGTTTCAATTTTCGCAATTTTTACTTTAGGTACAGTATGGGTCAATAGTTTTTATTCTTTATTATTGGTACGGTTTTTGGCAGGTGCAGGTTTAGGTGCAGCCATGCCAAATTTGATTGCATTGGCATCCGAATCAACCTCACCTGAAAATCGTGGTCGTGCGGTAGGTTTGATGTATTGTGGTATGCCGATTGGGGCGATTATTGTCTCTTTGTTGGCAGCGCAGTTGGCTTCGACAGATTTGTCGAGCAGCTGGAAAACGATTTTCTATGTGGGTGGCCTGCTTCCTTTGATCGTTGTGCCATTGATGATCAAGTTTTTACCTGAGTCACGTGAGTTTTTAAAAGCGCAACAAGCTGTGCAAAGTACAGATCAAAAACCATTATCTTATCAGGATTTGTTCAGCCGTGAATATGCACCACGTACGCTGTTGTTGTGGGTGAGTTATTTCTTCACCTTAATGGTGGTGTATATCATGTTGAGTTGGTTGCCATCTCTATTCACTGAGTTAGGTTTCAGTCGTAAAGATGGCAGTATGGCGATGGTGTATTTCCAAATTGGTGCTGCGATTGGTACCGTGGTTTTAGGGATGTTGATTGACCGTTGCAATAAAGCCTATGTCATTATTCTGATGTATGTGGGTATTTTGATTGGTTTATTCAGTTTAAATTCAGCAACCACTTTAAATTTGATGTTTGTTGCGGCTGCGATCATGGGAACTTTCACAATCGGTGGTCAGGGTGTGTTGTATGCCTTTGGTAGTTTTGTTTATCCGACTCATTTGCGTGGTCAGGGTGTCGGTGCGGCTTCGGCTGTTGGGCGTATTGGTGCAATGATGGGACCTGCTATCGCAGGGCAACTTTTGGCAATGGGCAGTGGCGCAACAGGGGTGATTAGTGCCGCGATTCCATGTATTGTGATTTCAGCGATTATCATGGTGTTATTAACGCGCCGTTTAGAGTCTGCATAGTATTGATTCATTTGATTTTATCTTTGGTTTTTGAAAACCTGATTTTAAAAGTGGATTTCAAGGCTTAGTTATTGATTTCTATCACAAGCTCGCATTTGCGGGCTTTTTTATTGTATGTTGAGTCATTGGTATTTTTATTTTCAAAATTAAAATAGCCTATATGAAGTAGGCTTATGAATCAGGGTAGGGAAATGTCACAGTCAGAACGCAGTGCTTTAATCGTGGTCGATGTCCAAAATGGTTTTACCTCAGGTGGAAATTTAGCAGTTGCCCATGCAGAGCAAATTATTCCGACCATTAATCAATTGGCACAACATTTTGACAATATTATCCTGACGCAAGATTGGCATCCTGAAAATCATATTTCCTTTGTTGAAAATCATCCTGATTACCAAGCTTATGACATGATTCAGTTGGATTATGGCATGCAAGTGTTGTGGCCATCGCATTGTGTACAAGGGACACAGGATGCGGAATTTCATCCCGATCTTGATATTCCAACTGCGCAAATGATTATTCGTAAAGGCTTCCATTCACACATCGACAGCTATTCGGCATTTATGGAAGCGGATCATAAGACCACGACGGGTTTAGCAGGTTATTTAAAAGAACGTGGCATTGATACTGTCTATATCGTCGGTATTGCGACGGATTTTTGTGTGGCATGGACAGCAATGGATGCTGCCAAGTTAGGATTTAAAACTTTTGTGATTTCAGATGCAACCAAAGCGATTGATTTACAAGGTTCTTTACAACATGCATGGCAGGAAATGCTCGCGGTTGGGGTCAAACGTGTGGTGGCAAATCAAATTTTAAATGCAGAAAAACAGCAGTAACATCAGAAAAATACAATCCGCTTGTCTAAGTTCGATTAAAATTAGCCTGATCAGGGGTAAAAATGTATTCAGGTAGGGACGATGTCGGCAATCTTAGCGTTTAGCAAATTCGTACAAAAGACGTTTGCACTTTGGGTCGTGGTCTTTGCCTTTATTGCATTGTGTTTCCCAAATGCTTTTGTATGGATGAAAGCTTATATTCCGTGGGTTTTGGGGATTATCATGCTCGGTATGGGCATGACCATGACGGTGGATGATTTTAAAGGTGTTTTGCAAAGCCCCAAAGCGGTGTTGATTGGTGTGGTGGCGCAGTTTGTGATCATGCCAGGGCTTGCCTATTTACTCTGTCAATTGTTCCGACTTCCATCTGAAATTGCTGTCGGTGTCATTCTTGTTGGCTGTTGTCCTGGTGGAACAGCATCCAATGTGATTGCGTATATGGCAAAGGCAAATACCGCTTTATCTGTCGCATGTACGACGGTTTCAACTTTTTTAGCCCCGATTCTGACCCCCGCAATTTTCTATGTTTTGGCCAGTCAATGGATTCCGATTGATGCAGGCTCGATGTTTATTGATATTTTAAAAGTGGTGATTTTCCCAATCATTCTTGGGGTGATTCTACGCAGTGCATTTAAACAAAAAACAGAACAATATATTCAAATCATGCCGTTGATTTCAGTAATTGCGATTGTGGTGATCGTTGCAGCGATTATTGCAGCAAGTAAGGCATCGATTTTACAGTCAGGTTTACTGATTCTCGGTGTGGTCATGCTACATAATGGTTTGGGTTTCTTGTTGGGGTATTGGGCAAGTCGTTTGTTTAAACTGTCTTATCCTGACTCGAAAGCAGTGTCGATTGAAGTGGGTATGCAAAATTCAGGTTTAGGCGTAACGCTCGCCGCGATTCATTTTGCAGCTTCACCTGTAACAGCAGTTCCGAGTGCAATTTTTAGTCTTTGGCACAATATTTCAGGGCCTGCATTGGCAACCTATTGGGCGGCAAAGGCGGATAAAATGGCTGAAAATAAAGAATAATATTTTCAAATTTTCTTGAGAGTGCTTAAGCACTCTTTTTATTTGTATTTACTTATTCTCAAGTTGTTTTAAAAACGCATCCTCAGTTATGACTTGAAAACCGTGTTGTTCAAGCAATGCTGTGGTGACACCTACGCCGTGAATTTTTTGTCCTGTAAATGTTCCATCATAAATCATGTTTGAACCGCAAGATGGGCTATTGGCTTTGAGAATGACATGTGTGATTTGATGTTTTTGCGCAAGTTTTAAAGTTTTTTCTGCACCTAAAATAAAGGCTTGCGTGACATTATTGCCTTGCGCATCCATTACTTTCGCCCGATGATTTAAAACATCACAACCATCGCCACCCACAATTTCAGCAGGAGGGCGAGGCGTGCTCAATCCACCTGAAACTTCAGGACAGATCGTAACAGCTTGACCTGTTTCAATCAGTTGTTTGAGTTGCTGTTGTAAGCAGTTTTTGCCATCGTAACGGACATTTTCACCAATGAGGCAGGCGCTGATGAGGTATTTTTTCATATGAATGGATCACACAGAAGTTTGTCGTTTACGATTGAATATTTGAAATAACAACCAATCATTCATATATTCAATATAGCAGGGATTAAGGGGTGAGGATGTGGCTGTTTATGTAGATCGAGCAAAGGTTCAATTTAGAGGTCGAGAATGGTGTCATCTCATGGCAGATACGCTGGAAGAGTTGCATGCTTTTGCTCAGAGCTTGGAGATCGATGCACGTTTGTTTCATCGTACAGCATCTTATCCACATTATGATATTACTTTGGAAATGCGGATTTTGGTCATCGAGCATGGTGCAATCGATGCTGATCGCAGAACGATTATCGCCTGTGGGAAACGTTTGAAATTACAGCTTGGCTATTAACACAATAGATTATTCCGCCGTTTAAAACATCATTCGATGTTTGTTTCAGATATTAAGTTTATGAATTATTTTGTTTTATGAATAAGATGATGATTTAGTTTTTTCATTCAAAATAAAAACAGCATGATGTAATAAAACCATCTCTCTATGATCTGTTATAATTACGCACAATATTTATTTAAATCCAAATAGGACAAACTATGCGTATCGACCAACGTGCCTTAGATCAATTACGTGATGTGAAAATTACCCGTAACTACACACGTTATGCGGAAGGTTCTGTTTTGGTTGAATTTGGTCATACAAAAGTGCTGTGTACTGCGAGTATTGATAATTCAGTTCCACGTTTTCTAAAAGGAAAAGGTCAAGGCTGGGTGACTGCTGAATATGGTATGTTGCCACGTTCAACACATACACGTAGTGACCGTGAAGCAGCACGCGGTAAACAGTCAGGTCGTACCCAAGAAATTCAACGTTTGATTGGTCGTAGTCTACGTTCAATGGTTGATTTGAAAAAATTAGGCGAAAACACCATTACTATCGACTGTGATGTGATCCAAGCGGATGGTGGTACACGTACTGCTTCAATTACAGGTGCTGCAGTGGCATTGATCGATGCGATGAATGTGCTTCTAGAAAAGAAAAAAATTAAACAAGATCCATTAAAAGGTCTCGTTGCTGCGATTTCTGTGGGTATTTTTGAAGATGAAGTTCTACTTGATCTTTGCTATGAAGAAGATTCTAACTGTCAAACTGACTTGAATGTAGTGATGACGCAAGCAGGTGAGTTTATTGAAATTCAAGGCACTGCGGAAGAAAAACCATTCACACGTGCGCAATCAAATGCGATGTTAGAAATGGCTGAAAAAGGGATTCAAGAGTTGGTGAAAAAGCAACAAGAAGCGCTGGGTTGGTAATTCTTAGTTGATGATTTTTTAATTGATAACTTTCCAGATTCTTTGAGATTTAAAACGCATCTTCGGATGCGTTTTTTTATGCCTTTTTATTCATGAAGCTTCATTAAATTGCCATGAAAGTTTAACTTAACTGTCATTGGTGTCGTATTGACTATTCGTACTTCTAGTTTATGGATAGGACAATGCGAAATTTTCTCCTGATCTGCGTCACGAGTATAAGTGTGTTACTCAGCGCATGTAATGACAATAATGATAGTGGTGATAACACTACAACACAGCCACCAGCTTCAAACTGCAAAATCCATTGCGCACCATAATAAAAATATAAGGATATATTCATGAACCGTCGTGATTTTTTAGTCAATTCAAGTAAAACGATTTTCGGCACAGCAGCATTAGCCAGCTTTCCAGCCAGCATTCAAAAAGCCTTAGCAATCGATGCCAAAGTTGAAACTGGAACGATTAAAGACGTTAAACATGTGATTATTTTGACGCAAGAAAATCGTTCATTTGATAATTACTTTGGTACTTTAAAAGGAGTTCGTGGTTTTGGTGATCGTTTCACAATTCCACTCTCAGACAATCGTAAAGTTTGGGAACAGTATGATAAAGATAAGAATAAAATTTATCCCTATCATTTAGACAGTACTCGTGGCAATGCACAGCGTGTGAGCGGTACACCGCATTCATGGACAGATGGGCAATACGCTTGGAATCATGGGCGTATGGGCAATTGGGTACAATATAAAAATCCACAATCGATGGGTTATTACAAACAACAAGAGGTTGAATTTCAATTTTCTCTGGCAAATGCTTTTACCCTTTGTGATGCTTATCATTGTGCGATGCATACAGGCACTAACTCAAACCGTATGTTTATTTGGACAGGTTCAAATGGTCCTAAAGCAGCAGGTGTGGCGAGTGTAGTGAATGATTTGGATGCGATTGGACCATCAACGACGGGCTATGATTGGACAACCTATCCAGAGCGTTTACAGCAAGCGGGTGTGACTTGGAAAGTTTATCAAAACATGCCAGATAACTTTACCGACAATCCTTTGGCGGGTTTTAAACAATATCGCCGTGCTAATGAACAGTCAGGTAAGCCTGTCAATAACAATACAATTTGTCCAGCTTATGATCCAGCAATTGATGCAACCCAGCCCTTATATAAAGGCATTGCCAATACTATGCCAGATGGTGGTTTTTTAGGCTCATTCAAGGAAGATATTGCCACAGGTCAATTGCCTCAAGTCAGTTGGATGATTGCACCTGCAACTTATAGTGAACATCCTGGACCATCTAGCCCAGTACAAGGGGCTTGGTATATTCAAGAAGTATTGAATGCATTAACAGCGGATCCTGAAGTTTGGAGTCAGACGGTTTTATTGGTGAATTTTGATGAAAATGATGGTTTCTTTGATCATGTTCCATCACCGAGTGCACCATCTAAAGAATTAGATAAAGACACAAAAGTTGTGAAAGTTCATGGTAAATCCACATTAACAGATGAGCAGATGTCTTATGAATATGCGACACATCCTAAAGCATCAGCAGGGCAACCTAATTTTACCGATCCAACTGTAAGTAATGGGGTCGGTGTCTATGGGCCTGGGATTCGTGTTCCGATGTATGTGATTTCGCCATGGAGTCGTGGTGGTTGGGTCAACTCACAAGTGTTTGATCATTCATCTGTAATTCGTTTCTTAGAACAACGTTTTGGTGTGCAAGAGCCGAATATTAGTCCATATCGCCGTGCAGTGTGTGGTGATTTGACCACAGCATTCGATTTTAAAAATCCGAATACTGCCGTTATACCTGAGCTCGTTGGCAAAAAAACCAAGAGTGAAGCCGATGCAATTCGTACAGCTCAAGGATTACTGCCACAAGTTTCACGACCATTAAGTCAGGTTTATCCTGTGCAACAAACAGGAACGCGTTTCTCACGTGCTCTGCCTTATATTCTACATACCAGTGCCAAAGTAGATGTGGTGAATAAAAACGTCAAATTGATGTTTTCAAATACAGGAACGCATGCAGCTGTATTTCATGTTTACGACAAGTTGGATCTAAATGCGATACCACGACGTTATATGGTTGAAGCAGGCAAGCAGTTGGATGATGTGTGGAATACTTCGACAGGACAATATGATTTATGGGTTTTGGGACCTAACGGATTTCATCGCGGGTTTACGGGTGATTTAACCAAAACCACACAAACAGATTCATTGGCAGAAGTCCGTGTCTGTGTAGAAGAATGCAGTTCAAAAATCTATCTAAAAGTCCGGAATGATGCGGGGAAAACGACCAAATTAACCGTAAAAGCCAATGCTTATTTACCAAATAAGACATGGAGCATCGAAACAGCATCGACTGAAAAAGAGCTGAATTGGGATATGGCAGATTTTGGTGGCTGGTATGATTTTACTGTGACTATAGATGGCGATAGTAGTTATAAACGCCGCTTTGCAGGTCGTATTGAAACAGGTAAAGATTCATTCTCTGACCCATATATGGGTTTTATGGAGTCTTAAATTTCAAAGCCTCATTATAAAAATAAGGTGCAATTGCACCTTATTTTTTCTTCTAGTTTTATTGAGTTGTTTAACTGTATATAGTAATAATTTTACATGTTTAAGATTCAGTTTATCTAAAGTACCCAGTAGATACAGAAAATCGCGGAAATAGCTGTGTTTGATATACACATTCCCCAACATTTTGCAGGGTGAAGTATTTAGGATAGTTAAAAATTTTAAAACAATGGTGTGATCATGAAGATTCTGATTTTTCTATTCGCAATGATTACGTTTTATTTAATGATGAGTGATCCTCGCAGAGATTATTTTGGACAAGGTGATTCAACTGCGCAAGATAGTGATCAATTACAGCCAGAGCGAAAAAAAGAAGATTCTAAAGAATCTTCTTAGTATTTTTTAAACTGACTTAACTTTTTGTCTCAGGTTTTAAAATTTGATAAGTAAAGTTCTTACCATTCAACACATCCATATTCATGTCCTTGTATTCTTTCAATACTTGCTGTGAATCAAAATCACACGATTTTTGAGTTTGTGTGCCTGTGTTATGCACTGCTTTATAACAAGAACTGACTTTGTTCACAAAAGTATAATAAGGCGACAGCGGAACGTGTGCTGCTTCCAGTACTTTAGGCGCTAAGAAGTGTGCAGCCACAAATTGCCCTTCAAACTGCTTTTTGTCAATCGGGAAGTTTGCCCAAACTGAGAGTGGTGTTTCAAAGAAACGTGTATCTTTTTTCTCAGTTTTCTCTTGTTCAGATTTAAAGTAACCATATTCATCATAGACTTTTTGTAAGTTCGGTAAATGGTCACCAAAGAAGATCACAATTGTTGGGCGATCTAAAGTCTTCACATTTTCAATCAGAACTTTAAATTTATTATCTGCGCGTTGCATACCTGTTAAGTAGGTATTGAGCGCACGTTTTGAATTGTCACTAATACCCTTTTTAGTGATTTTAAAATGGTCTTTACCATAACGATCATCACCATACATTGGATGGTTTTCGACACTGATTGCATAGATAAATTGAGGTTTATCGGTATTTTTAAGTTGATTTTCAATACTGTTATAAATCAGATCATCCGTCGCCCAACCAGCAGCGTTAATATATTTAGCACGATCCGCCATGTTGATCATATTTTCAATCGAAGTAAAACGATTGAAGCCCATATTTTGATACACGGCACTACGGTTATAGAAATATTTACCGTTGTTGTGCATCGCTGTCGTTTCATAGCCCAATGTATTGAGATACATCGGCAATGAATAGGTCGGGCGTTTTAGTTTTGAGACATAAGCCAATTCATTATGATTTAAAAAAGTATTTAAACTGGTTAATACTTCAAACTCGACATTGGCTGTGCCACCACCAAAACTTGGAGAAAGTAGGGTAGATACTTGATTTTTATTGATCGTTGGGGTGATATTGCGTGGAATACTTTTATCCAGTTGTGTTGCATCCCAGTGTGATTCGCTCATCACAAAAACAATATTCGGCAGTTGTTTTTCTGCTGAATTTTCATCAGAAACGGGTGCTGGAGTTTCATTAAACTCCTGAGGTGTTTGATAAAAAGTTTCCACTTCTTTTTCAGGAATCACCTGAGTTTGGAAAATTTTATTATTCAACCCATCGACAGTTTTAGAGAAAAAAAATGCCGAAAAGCCTAAGTGTTTAATGGTTAAATGATCACCGACCCAATCACCACGTGTATTAGGTAAATACAATGAATATTCACACAGTGTCCCCTTTTTAGGCGCGGGACAGTTTTCTCTAAAATTATCTTTAAAATTCGCCGTGATAAAGAATCCGAGTATCGCAAAAGATAAAATACTATTGGTCAGAAGTAAGGGTTTTGTACCTAATTTTTCTTTACGATAGAGGAAAACAAATAAGGCAACGAATACAGCGATTGCGCCAAATACCGCGATTTTTAAAAAAATAGGTGAAGCAATAAAGGTTTCTTTGAAAAGTAAAAAATCATTCGGCACGAGGCTTGCCGAAAGGTATTGTTCTTTCTTGATATTGATAAAAGTCAGTAAGAAAATAACAAATTGGCTCAACAAAATCGTCGCAAAAGTTTTTCTTAAAATTAAATAAAATAAGCTAATCAAGGCATAGTTCAATAAAATTGAAAAACCGTATTTAAATAGGCGTGGTTTTAGATAGATGTCACGTAATTGAAAGAAACGCGTGATATCTTCTTGGTATAAGAAAAAAGCAAATACAGATAAAAACGCGACAAGTAAGAATAAAACTTGTTGTTTCAAAGTCTTCATTGGCTAAATTTCAAGAATAGATTGGAAAGCCCAATATTATAGGCTTTCTAACAGCCTTTTTCTATGTATTGATTGGTTGTTTTGTAATCAAATTTATTTCATCAATAAAGTTTAAAATCCCAAAGCCCGTAGTCGCTTGGGGTTTTTATATTAATGGCTCACCCGTTGAATTGCTTCATCATAAGTTGGGCTAGGTTTGTACTGATTGGCAAGTTGGTAATGTTGCTTTGCTTGAGCAAAGTCTTGATTATTTTCATAGATTTTACCCATGTTGTAATGTGAATAGGCACGGGTATTGTCATTGCTTGCAAGAGCGATTGCCTTTTGATTTGCCCAAAGTGCTTCAGATGAACGATTTAACTTCTGATAAGCCACAGCAAGATTACTATAGGTTTGTCCAATATTTGGGTTGTAATCAATCGATTGTTGATAAAGCATTGCAGCCTGTTCAAATTGATTATTTTTATACGCCTTATCTGCATTTAAATTTAAGGTCTTGGCACGTGCTTGAGCTGCTGCTGAAACAGGCACAATATTTACCCGCGTGCTTTGGCTTTGATAGTTGGAAACACTTGAACCTACTTGGCTGGCATTCACCGTTGTTCCTGACATGCGGTTAATGTCCTGAATTTCACCTTCAGGGCTGATACGGAAAACCGTCCATAAATTACCCGTTTGACCCGTCGGTACATAATAAGAACGAATTAGCGATTCACCAGTATAGACCATCACTTTGGCTTGGCTGTTGGATAAGTTTGTCGTATTCGGTTGTCCACGATCTGAGAAATCATGTACAGAATAAACATAATATTGACCCTCCAAACGTCGATCAATCGTCACGGTTTCAGGACCATATGAATCGACATCATCCACATCTAGATTGGCTTCTAAACCTTGCTTGCGATCCCAGTAAATGTGCTGATTTTTATAACTTAAATGTGAATCTAAATCAGATGGATTTTTACCCCAGTTAAGGACGATACGCATACTATTTAAATCTTTGAGCACAGGACTCAGCGCATAAGTCATACCATCACAAGGGCATTTGGCAACTAATGTTGAATAACCTGATTTTTTGATAATGAGTAAGTTATCAGCATTGTCTGTGGTATTGGCATTCACCGTTGCACGACCATGACTATTACTTGAGCTTGAAGCAGAACGTTCACCATTCTTTTGTAAAATCACTTCGGCATTGGCAATATTTTGATCTTTGATCGTGGCACTGAGCACATGCACATTGATCGCATCTGCATGGCTGAGGATTGGAATTGTAAGTGCTAAGATAGATGAATATAAAAGATGTTTCTTCATTGTTTATTACTCTTCTTTATATGGGGATATTTATATGCGGAAGTTGCATTTTTGAAGATGTTTTGAACAAAATTAACGGATTTTTAATTTTTGCATCGTTATATTTTGTAAGGATTATTTTGAATGATTGCTCAGTTTCAAGCAGCAATGCACTACTTGAAACATGAGCGTATTCACTTAGGCATTAAAGCGCATAGATAAATCAATTGCTTTGACATCTTTGGTTAAAACACCCATCGAAATATAGTCCACGCCTGTTTGTGCAACTTCATTTAAATTATCAAGGGTAATATTACCCGATGCTTCGAGTTTACAGCGCCCCGCCACATGTTTTACCGCGTCAATCATTTGTTGTTGACTGAAATTGTCGAGCATCACAATATCTGCTTTGGCTTCAATGGCTTGATCAAGCTCCTCCCAAGTCTCAACTTCAACTTCAACTGGTTTCCCTGGTGCAATTTGATGTGCTTTGGCAATCGCTTGTGCGATACCACCTGCTGCCATGATATGGTTTTCTTTAATTAAGAAAGCATCAAATAAACCCAAACGATGGTTTTGACCACCACCAATGGCAACCGCATATTTTTGAGCAATACGTAGACCTGGCAATGTCTTACGTGTATCAAGAAGTTTGGTATGCGTTCCATCTAAATATTTTACATATTCAGCTGTTTTGGTCGCTACCGCAGACAGCGTTTGGATGAAATTCAAGGCGGGGCGCTCAACAGTCAATAAGCTACGTGCTGAACCCGCAAGTTTATAAATGGTTTCATTGGCTTTGACTAAATCACCATCATTTTTAAGCCATGTGATTTCGACATTTGGATCATAGGTTTGGATCAAAGCATTGACCCACGGCTGTCCTGCCAAGATCATATCTTCACGGGTGATAATAGTTGCTGTGGCTTGTTCATCTTCAGGGCTCAAGAGTGCCGTAATATCCGCATCACCAATATCTTCTTGAAGGGCTTGTTGAATATTGATTTGAATAGATTGTTCAAGCAAAGATGCAGGTATGCTCATGGATGTCCCTATCGGTGTAAGCTTCAAAAACTGAGCGCTATATTATCACCGTCCTTTGTAATTTGAATAAGTTTTTATTTTAATCAGATCAGAGTAGACTAGAATTCCAATAGATTCTTGAAAATAGAAAAAACGCTATGCAATCTGCACCGCAGTTTCAGGTCGTAAATGGACAATTAATTGGCGCAAGACAAGTCCCATCCCCCAATTATAATCAACGCCCTGAACATACCGAAATTCAGTTGATCGTGATTCACAATATTAGTTTGCCACCATCACAATTTGGTGGCGGCTATATTGAACAATTTTTTCAAAATCAATTGGATTGGTCATTACATCCTTATTTTCAAACGATTGAAGGGATGCAAGTGTCTACGCATTTATTGATTTTACGGACTGGTGAAGTTCTACAATTTGTCAATTTCAATGATCGTGCATGGCATGCGGGACGTTCAACGTATTTAAGCAAAGTTGAATGTAATGATTATTCGATTGGCATTGAACTTGAAGGCAGTGATGATACTGATTTTGAAGCAATTCAATATCAAACATTGGTCGATGTTGTGGCAACATTACAAACCACATATCCAAAAACTGATCATCATATAGCAGGGCATTCTGATATTGCACCGGGTCGTAAAACTGATCCAGGACCGCATTTTCAGTGGCAGGAATTTAGACAAAGTTTGTCTATTCAAAAGCAGCTTGAAACAAAATAACGGATTAACGTATAGATTAAGCCAATTTAGTTGGTGAAAACTCAAGTAAAATGCCGTGTTGGTTATGATTTAACAACGCAAATTTAAGAATATTTAACTACAATAGCGACTTTATTTAACTGGGTGAATGCGATGGCGCTGTGGCGATCCACCTTTATTGTCAGTGCAATGACCATGTTGTCTCGAGTTTTAGGACTTGTGCGAGATATGGTTTTGCTCAATGTGTTTGGTGCAGGTAAGGATTTCGACACCTTTGTTGTTGCCTTTCGTATTCCCAATTTTTTTAGGCGATTATTTGCCGAAGGGGCTTTTTCTCAAGCCTTTATTCCAGTCTTAACAGAATACAAGACCACAAAATTACATGCAGAAGTACAAATTCTAATTAGTCGGGTCTTTGGCTGTTTGTTAACAGTCATGTCCTTACTGACCTTATTTTGTATGATCGCAGCCCCTGTAATTTTGTATGTATATGCACCTGGATTTCATAACGATCCTGCTAAATTTGATCTTGCAGTAGATATGTTTCGTTTAACGATTCCTTATTTGATGTTTATGTCGTTAACTGCATTTGCAAGTAGTATTCTGAATAGTTATGGTTCTTTTGCATCGCCCGCATTTTCACCGGTACTGCTAAATGTAGCGATGATAGCTGGCGCTTGGTGGTTAGCACCACATATGGCTGCACCGATTATGGCATTAGGTTGGGCTGTCGTTGCAGCAGGTGTATTACAACTTGCCATTCAAATTCCTGAATTGTGGAATAAAAAATTACTGATTCCACCCAAAATTGATTTTAAGCATGAGGGTGTAGATCGGATTCTTAAGTTGATGTTACCTGCATTGTTTGGTGTATCGGTGACGCAAATCAATTTGCTCCTCAATACGATCTGGGCATCATTTATGCAAGATGGCTCAGTGTCTTGGTTGTATAGTGCGGAACGTATGACTGAGCTGCCACTTGGATTGATTGGTGTTGCGATTGGTACAGTGATTCTTCCATCACTTTCAGTAAGTAAGGCTGAACAAGACCAAGCAAAATTCCGCAGAATGTTAGATTGGGCAGCACGTGTCATTTTTCTTGTGGGTATTCCTGCAAGTATTGCATTATTTATGCTATCGACGCCGATCATCCAAGCTTTATTCCAACATGGTGCATTTGATGCACGTGATACACAGATGACTGCGATGGCATTGCAATGTATGAGCGGTGGTGTATTGGCATTCATGCTAATTAAAGTGTTTGCACCCGGTTTTTATGCGATTCAAGATACCAAAACACCTGTGCGAGTGGGTCTAATGGCTGTCGCAGCCAATGCGATTTTAAATGTCATCTTTATTGGGATTTTTAAACTGATTGATTGGCAAGCGGAACATATGGCTTTGGCGATTGCTTCTTCAGGTTCAGCATTGGTCAATGCAGGGATGTTATATTTCTATTTGCACAAGAAAGATATTTTTAGATTTGGTGCACATTGGAAAAAATTATTCATCCAATATGCGATTGCAAATGCTGTCATGATAGTTGCATTGTGGATCGGCTTGACTTGGTACAAAGGCGATGTTTCGCAATGGATTCGTATTCTTGAAGTGGTTGGTTTATGTGTACTTGGTGTGTTTGCTTATGCAGTAGCATTATTGGCAACAGGGTTTAGACCAAGACATTTGAAGCATTAATCCAATTCATTTGAAAGTCTAAAAAGTAAAAAACATCGCCTTTGTGCGATGTTTTTTTATTTGAGAATGGTTTAGATTACCAATTTAAATCATAAATTTATGGTAAAACTTTTAACAGTTCAACATCAAAAATTAAAGTACTGTTTGGACCAATGCTATCCCCAGCACCGATTTCACCATACGCCAATTTTGCAGGAATAAAGAAGCGGTATTTCGCACCTTCTTTCATGAGTTGTAGACCTTCTGTCCAACCTTGGATTACTTGACTGACTTGGAATTCAACAGCTTCATTACGTGCGAAAGAGCTATCAAATACAGTGCCATCGAGTAAACGCCCTTCATAATTGACAGAAACTTTTGATTTGGCTGTAGGCGATTGTCCTGTGCCTTGCTGGAGAATACTGTATTGCAAGCCACTTGGACGTGTTATTACACCAGTTTGTTTCGCATTATTTACCAAGAAGGCTTCGCCTTGTTTGGCATTTTCACCAGCAATTTTTTTAAACTCAAGCATTTGTTTGGCTTCACTTTGTTGCTTGTATTGCGCTAAAGCTTTTGCCATTTCTTCATCAGTTAAAGTCGCTTTTTGGCCAGAAGAGCCTTCTTTAATCCCTTGAATAAATGCATTGAGATTGATTTGCTTTAATGTTTCAGCATTGCTACGTCCCATGACATAGCCATAACTATAACCCAATTGATCTTGTTGGGAACTTTTATTATTGATAGGTGCTGAAAAAACAGTTGTGCAAAGTGTACATAAACCGAGTGTAATCAGTGTTTTTTTCATAATGAATATCCAAAAAAGGAGAGCGATGCTCTCCTTTCTTTAATTATTTAACTTGAAGTAATTCAACGTCGAAAATTAAAGTGCTATTTGGCGGAATCGTGCCTGGTACACCTTGTTCACCATAAGCTAATTTTGCAGGAATATAGAAGGTTGCTTTACTGCCTTCTTTCATCAGTTGCAGACCTTCCGTCCAACCAGGAATCACTTGATTGAGTGGAAATTCAACAGGCTGTCCACGATCATATGAGCTGTCAAATACTTTGCCATCTAAAAGTTGCCCTTTGTAATGTACAGTCACCATAGATGAAGCAGTTGGCTGTTTGCCTGTACCTTCTTTGGTGACTTTATATTGTAGACCTGAAGCTGTCGTGATCACGCCTGCTTTTTTTGCATTCTCTGTGAGGAATGAATCATTGGCTGAATTGGTTTGTTTGGTTTTCTCTAATTGTTTCGCTTGCATTTCTTTTTGGAATTCTACATAAGCGGCTTGAAGTTCTTCATCTGTGTATATACGTTCTTTTTTTGCATGACCATCACGAATACCATGAATAAATGTGTTTACATCGACTTCCGGTGGTGTTTGGCTTGCAACTTCATAACCAAGTGCATAGCTAATTTTTTCAACAGGTTTTGCGTTTTTTGACATTGAACTACTGTTTACATCAGCAGGGTGTTGAGTTGCATAATAAACAGGTACAAGTGCAGCACCACCTAAAATAACAGCAACTGCGATGGGTAAGGCTTTACTCATGAAAATATCCAAATATTAATCTTTTAAGAGGCTAATTTGATCATTAGCATAGACTGAATAAGCATATAACGTCTTCATCATAAACGATATAGTAATCTGATCATGACAACTAAAAATATACAGATTCGAATAGTAATAAAAAGCCAGATCTAAATCTGGCTTCTCTTAATGTGAATATTTATTGGGAGTTAATCTTCTTTAGAAGAACCATAAGCATATGCATAGTTATAACCATAATTTCCACCTAGTGAAGCTTGGACATCATTTAAGATTATGCCATTCACTTTAGTACCTGCCTGTTCAAAGCGATTGATGGTTAATTCAAGCTCTTTCATCTGGGTTTTCGCATATCGTGCAACTACAAGATTTACCCCAACAAACTGAGAAATAATGATGCCATCAGTTACTGCAAGTACAGGTGGTGTATCAATAATGATATGGTCATATTGCTGTGATAATAGCGCTAGAAGTTCGCTAAAACGGCTTGAACTTAACATTTCAGAAGCATTGCCTTGATTCTTGCCTCGAGCCAAGAAGTCAAGGTTTTTGACTGTTTCAGACTGTACAATACATTGTTCAATTGAACTTTGATTGGTTAAATACTCGGTTAAGCCTGGTGAGGTTTCACGATCAAAATATTTATGTAAATAACCACGACGAATATCTGCATCAATTAAGAGTACTTTTTTATCACCTTGTGCAAAAATTGCCGCAAGGTTGGTTGAGATAAATGATTTACCAATTTCAGGTGAAGGACCAGAAACTGCAATAATATTATTTTTAGCTTTGTTTAAAGCAAAATGAATCGTGGTTCGGATGCTACGTAGGCTTTCAATTGCAACATCTTCGCTATTTTTAACAGCCAAAATAGGAATCGATTTTTTCTTTTTCAGTAACTGAACACGGCTTTCTTGAATCGGAGAGCGCGGCACTGTTGCATATACAGGAAGATCCAATTCATTTTCAATACGAGATGAATCTTTGATTCCAGACGAAAGCATGTTGCGGAGTAGCGCAATAAGAACACCAATAAAGCCGCCGACAAAAATTGAAAGAATTAAAACGATCAATTTACGTGGCTTAATTGGTTTAACAGGCTCTATGGCAGTATCAATAACGCGAACATTCCCGATTTCACCTGCTTTGACAATCTTTAATTGTTGGTAACTATTGAGTAACTCAGTATAAAGCTCAGTATTGACTTTAACATCGCGGTAGAGTTGTAGGTATAAACGTTGAGTTTCAGGTAAACGTTTAATCGCTTGTCCAAGTTCAGTAGATTTCTTGCTAATTGCTGCAAGCTGTGCATTGATTTCAGTCATCAAAGGGTGATCTGGAGTATATTTTGCAGAGTATTCAGCTTGTTTTTGCTTCAATTCAATTCGCATTTTTTCCAATTCAACATTTTGCTTTAACATCAACTCAGATTCTTGAGTGACATCGACAGTATTATATTGTTCACGGAATTTATTAAATTTGATCTCTGATTCTTCAAGCTGTTTTTTGAGTTCAGGGAGTTGTTGATCTAAGAAACCAAGAGTTTGCTTTGATTCTAAGGTTTTACGTTCAATATTTTGTTCATGATAAGTACTTAAAATATGATTCAGTACTTGAGTAATATGTTCTTGATTATTTCCAGTAAGGCTTAAACCAATGACGCCAGTCATTTTACCCTTTTCAGCAACAGCGTAACTTGTTTGTAAAACTTTCACTGCTGATGGAAGTGAAAGTTTAGTCACAGTTATATCTTGTTTAAAAGGGTGACTGCTATTAATTTGTATATTCCAAATTCCTTTACTGTCTTGTGATTTATTGAGTTGATTGAGGGTACCTTTAAAAATTGTTTGTTCTTTATAGCTGAGATTAAATTTATTTTGATTAATAAATTGAATGACTAATTCTTTATCTAAATAATATTGAGGAACTTCAAATTTGAGGATAGATAAGTTGGCTTGGTTATTTTGATAATGAACTGCTTTAGCACTATAGCTTAACTGTGTTTTGTCCTTTGAAATTAATTTATGAAAAAAGGTATCATCAGTATCTTTAATTTGAATGTCTAGATTCAAATCTTGAATAACTTTACCGAGTACAAGTCTAGAATTTAGGATTTCAATTTCTGCATCTGCAGGGGATTTGGCACCTAATCCTCCAGCAACATCTTTCAATTGACCCATCAATGCTGCTGAAGCAGCACTTTTACCATCTTCTACTTGAACTAGGGCATCAGTAGAATAAACAGGCGTTGTGACTCGCAGATAAAGTAAGGCGCAGATCAAACTTAAAATGACACAAAGAGCAATCACTTTCCATTGCGCAATTAAAGAGAAAAATAACTCTTTTAAATCAATTGTGTCATCATTCGTATTTGAATTTTGGTTCATAAGTTAACAACTAATTAAAATTTAGAGGTGTGATTGCCAGTCTTTGGCATAAGCTTGGATATTTTTACATGTTTCATCAAAAAAAGCTTGATCATGTTTATAAGGGTCGGGCACATTTTGACCTTGCCAATGTCCTAGGCGGAAGACTTTACCTTTGGCGAATGGCCATTTTTGCTCAATATGTTGAGATTGATTTTTACTCATCACCAGAATGAGATCAGCCTTTTTGATGATTTCTGCATTAATTTGACGTGCAGTATGAGTACGCATATCTATGCTGAGGCGATCCATACAGGCAATGGCTTTATCATCGGCAGGATGATTAACCATTGCAGAAAGTCCTGCAGATTCAATATTTAGATTTGGATGATTATGTTTAAGAAAATACTCTGCCATTGGGCTACGACAAATATTCCCTACACATACCACCAGTATATTTTGAATCTGCATAATTACTTCCCTAATTGATCAAAGGAATATAGGGCACTAGAGAATGGAATGATCTGATTCATAATACGTTGCCAACGGCTTAAACCAGTTGCATCTATATAGACAATATCATTTTTTTGCATTGCAAATTGATTGGCTAAAGCTAGGTTTCCAATACTACTTAAATTTAAATGATAAATGGTAGATTGTTTAGTGTTTAAGTCAGTGCGCATCACATAGATACGCGCAGCACTTGCAGAATAAGGGTTAATCCCTTCACTCTCACCCAAGACATCACTAAGTGTCATACCTTGATCGCGTAAGGCTAATGCCTGACTACGACTAGATTCACCCATCACATATAGCTTTTGATCTTGCTTGGTGTTGACATAAATAGTGTCATTCGGTTGAATCAACAAGTTATGTAAAGATAACCCTTGCTTTTCGAGTTGTATAGTATTTAAGTTAAAGGTTTGACCATTTCGAATCAATTGAATATTAGTGTTGTCCCCAGTTTTAGTATCGATACCCCCAGCTTGCCCTAAAGCTGTGTAGATACTAATAGGTTGATCATTGAGTGTATATTGTCCACTGCGCATGACTTGACCATTGACAAAATAACGGCGTCCTTCATAAGACAGTACACGAACAACAACATCAGGGTGCTTTAAATATTTTGCAAATTGATTATGCAAAAAACGATTTGTTTCAGCTAGGGTTTTACCTGCGATTCGTACAGAACCAATAAGAGGTAGCTG
Organism: Acinetobacter sp. WCHAc060033; assembly: GCF_004209125.1. Taxonomy (NCBI): domain Bacteria; kingdom Pseudomonadati; phylum Pseudomonadota; class Gammaproteobacteria; order Moraxellales; family Moraxellaceae; genus Acinetobacter; species Acinetobacter sp. WCHAc060033. The sequence continues at coordinate 67,522 of NZ_SGSW01000009.1, forward strand.
GACATTGCCATTCGGATCAATTGGATAACCAACAGCTTTAACATTAGTTGCATCTTGAATCGGAGGGGTAATCTCAGGATAAGCCCAAAGTTGAATCGAGAGTACGTCACCAGCACTTAAACGATAAATACTCTGCTGGTTATGAAAAAGTGATGCAACTTGACCAAAATTTTTTTGATTGATTGTACTGATATTAGGGATATTGTTTTGATTCAATTGAACAACAGAAAGTTCAGCACCTTGGTCAGTTTTATATTGACCTTGATCTGGTAAATCATAAGTTTGAAGTCCAGATGTAATAGCGCAACCAGAGAATGAGACCGAAATTGCTAACATTGTAAAAAGTGATATGCGCGAATGCTTCACATTTAATACCCTTATTTTATATTGCGTTGTTGCTTTGAATCCAATTTTGAAAGTGAATTGTAAGCTAAAAAAGTGAAGAAGGGTATCTTCAAGGCTGATACTAATGTAGTAAAACATAAAACATCTTGTTTAGACTTGTAATATTTTATATGAGCAAAAAAGTTTGTTAAGCCAATATACAGAATGTTACCAAGATTAAGTATTTGTATTTTATTGACTTGGTTTATGATAGGAATTGCTTACTATACTGAGTATAATATTTATTAAATTCAGGTTTTGAAAGTTCAATTTCAAATGAGTCTTGTAAAAAAGATATTGTTGAATTAGAACAGCTTTAAAATTTTTAAAATGATTCATTAGGAAACAATATGAAAGTTTTGGTTACTGGTGGTGCCGGATTTATTGGATCAGCAGTTGTAAGATATATTATAAAAAATACTCAAGATGAAGTATTAAATATTGATAAGTTAACCTATGCTGGTAATTTAGAGTCTTTAATAGACGTTGAACAAAATGAAAAATATCAATTTAAGCAAATCGATATTTGTAATGCTAATGAATTGACTATAGCTTTTAATGAATTTAAGCCTGATTTAGTGATGCATTTAGCTGCTGAATCGCATGTAGACCGTTCTATCGATGGTCCAGCTGAATTTATTGCAACCAATATTGTAGGAACATATACACTTTTAGAAGTTGCGCGGAAATATTGGGTGCAACTCGATGAACAAGCTAAAACGAAGTTTAAATTTCATCATATTTCTACGGATGAAGTGTATGGGGATTTAGAGGGTACAACAGATTTGTTTACTGAAACGACTTCGTATGCACCAAGTTCACCTTATTCAGCAAGTAAAGCCAGTTCAGATCATTTAGTGCGTGCTTGGCAACGTACTTATGGATTGCCAACGATAGTGACCAATTGTTCAAATAATTATGGTCCATATCATTTCCCTGAAAAATTGATTCCATTAGTCATTTTAAATGCATTAGATGGTAAGCCTTTGCCGATCTATGGTAAAGGTGATCAAATTCGTGATTGGTTGTTTGTGGAAGATCATGCACGTGCACTTTATAAGGTTGTAACGGAAGGTGTGGTTGGTGAAACTTATAATATTGGTGGTCATAACGAAAAACAAAATATAGAAGTTGTAAAAACAATTTGTAGAATTTTGGATGAATTAAAACCGCAAGCAAATCAACAATCATATGAGTCATTAATTACATTTGTAACAGATCGTCCAGGGCATGATTTGCGTTATGCGATTGATGCAACAAAAATTAGCAATGATTTAGGTTGGAAGCCTGAAGAAACATTTGAAACAGGTATTCAAAAAACTGTGGAGTGGTATTTAAATAATTTAGAGTGGTGCCGTCGAGTTCAAGATGGTAGCTATCAACGTGAAAGATTGGGTGTAAGTGCATAATGTCAAAAACAACAAAGGGTATTATTTTAGCGGGTGGGTCTGGAACTCGTCTGTATCCAATTACTAAAGGTGTTTCTAAACAACTTTTACCAATTTATGATAAGCCAATGGTGTATTACCCATTGTCTGTATTGATGTTGGCTGGAATTCGTGAAGTTTTAATTATTAGTACGCCTGAAGATATAGATGGTTTTAAACGCCTATTGGGTGATGGTTCTCAGTTTGGTGTAGAGCTAACTTATGCTGTTCAGCCGAGTCCAGATGGTTTAGCACAAGCATTTATTATCGGTGAAGATTTTATAGGTGATAGTAATGTTTGTTTAGTGCTTGGTGATAATATTTTTTATGGTCAAGGATTTACACCAATGCTTCGTCAAGCGGTTGCACGTCAAAAAGGTGCAACAGTATTTGGCTATCAAGTCAAGGATCCTGAGCGTTTTGGTGTGGTTGAGTTTGATGAGCAGAAACGTGCAGTTTCATTGGAAGAAAAACCAAAACATCCGAAATCAAATTTTGCTGTGACAGGTTTGTATTTCTACGACAATGATGTTGTGCAGATTGCAAAGCAAGTTAAACCCTCTGATCGTGGAGAGTTAGAAATTACTACAGTAAATCAAATGTATTTAGAGCGCGGTGATCTGAATGTAGAATTGCTTGGTCGAGGCTTTGCTTGGTTGGATACAGGCACACATGCAAGCTTACTCGAAGCAGCACAGTTTGTTGAAACCATTGAAAAACGCCAAGGCTATAAAGTTGCTTGTCTTGAAGAAATTGCATTGCATAATGGTTGGTTATCTAAAGAGCAGGTTTTGGCGATTGGTCAAAGTATGAGTAAAAATGACTATGGTCAATATTTGATTTCTTTAGTGGATGAAGATTGATGAAAGAACCAATTTACGTTACTCAGCCAGTTTTACCAAAATTAGATGATTTTATTCCTTATTTAGAGCAAATTTGGAAAAATAAAGTTCTAACCAATTGTGGTCCTTTACATCAACAGCTTGAGCAAGAGTTATGTGATTACTTGGGTGTGGAATACATTTCACTCTTTAATAATGGAACTATTGCACTTGTTACAGCTCTCCAAGCATTGAACTTAAGTGAAGGTGAAGTAATTACAACACCTTATACTTTTGTTGCAACAGCACATTCTATAGTTTGGAATAAATTAACCCCAGTTTTTGTAGATATAGACCCAGTAACCTCAAATATTGACCCTAAAAAGGTTGAGCAGGCGATTACCGAAAAAACAGTTGCGATTATGCCTGTGCATTGTTATGGCATCGCTTGTGATGTTGAAGGCTTACAAAAGATTGCTAATGAACATCATTTGAAGCTAATTTATGATGCGGCACATGCTTTTGGTGTGAAATTTCAAGGTCAAAGCTTATTAAATTATGGTGATGTCAGCGTGATTAGTTTCCATGCTACAAAAGTATTTAATACTTTTGAAGGTGGTGCGATTGTTTGTCATAGCCTAGAAATGAAACAGCGAATTGACCGTTTAAGAAATTTTGGTATTGTGAATGAAACTACAATTGATGATATTTCTTTAAATGGTAAGTTGAGTGAAGTTCATGCAGCTTTAGGATTGCTCCAATTAAAAACAATAGATCAAACTTTATTTGCACGCAAAAAAATCGATAGCCATTATCGTGAGTTGTTAAAGGATGTTGAAGGAGTTTTATGTATTCAACGATCCATCACTGATACTGATAACTATTCATATTTTCCAATAGTGATCTCCCAACCCTATCCATTAACTCGTGATCAGCTGTTTGAAAAATTGAAAGAGCGTAATATTTTTGCTCGTAAATATTTTTATCCAATTATGACTGATTTAGATATATACAAAAAATTTAAATCTAATACGCCAAATGCTCAAATATTATCAGAAAAGGTACTTTGTTTACCTATGTATCCGACTCTTAAAGATGAAGATGTTCAACAAATTGTTTGTGTTATTAAAGATGGTTCAAAATAATGAGTAAAAAGATTCTTTTTTTAGGAGCTGCACCGTCACAGGTTCCACCAATTGAATATGCAAAATCACAGGGTTATTATGTGATTACGTGTGATTATTTACCTGAGAACCCTGGTCATAAGCTTGCTGATGAATATCATAATGTTTCTACAACAGATAAAAATGCAGTTTTAGGATTGGCTAAAAAACTAGAGATTGATGGTATTGTCGCTTATGCATCAGATCCAGCAGCTCCTACGGCAGCATATGTTGCAGAGAAGATGGGGTTGCCTGGAAACCCGTATGACTCAGTATTAACTTTGGCTCGTAAAGATTTATTTAGAGCCTTTTTAAAGGAACATGGATTTAATGTTCCAAGATCAGAATCTTTTTACCAACTTAGTGATGCTAAACAATGGTTAGATCAAATCAGTGTGCCAGCTTTTATTAAACCTGTAGATTCTTCAGGTAGTAAAGGTGTAACGGAAATTCATTCAAAAGAGCAATTAGACGAAGCTTTTAAATATGCTTTGGGTTTTTCTCGTGAAAAAAAGGTTGTAGTTGAAGAGAAAATCGTAAAACAGGGCTATCAAGTCGCTGGCGATGGTTTTGTTGTAGACGGTCAACTAGCTTTCCGTTGTTGGGCTGATGAGCATTTTGATAAGCTATGTAATGGTTTAGTACCAATTGGCCAGACTTTTCCAACATCTCACCATGAGAACTTATTAGAAGACGCTCATCGAGAAACACAGCGCTTATTGAGTCTTTTAGATATTCAAACCGGTGCTCTTAATTTTGATTTTCTATTTTCTGAAGATGGAAGATTTTACTTTTTAGAGTTAGGGCCTCGTAATGGTGGATGTTTGATTCCTGAAGTGATTAGACATGCGACAGGTATTGATTTGATCAAAGCTACGGTTGATGCGGCACTTGGTTTGGATTGTAACTACGTTATTCAAACTCCAGTTAAAGGTTTTTGGTCTAGTTATATGGTTCATAGTTTAGTCGATGGTAATTTTGAGAGTTTAAATATTTCTGAGCGTGCCAAAGATATGATTGTTGACCAAAATATTTATATATCAAAAAATGAAGTGGTAAAACAGTATAGTGGTTCAAATGATACGCTTGGTATGATGATTCTAGAATATCCAACAATGGAAACAATGTTAGATATGATTGATAATATGGAGAAAGATATTCGTGTTACAACATTATCATAATCGTGATTGTATTGAATTAGTTATAAGAGAGTTGGAAAGTAATCCAACTTTCTTAGCGTTATCAGGTGAAAAGCAAAGGGAATATTTTTTAAAAATAGATAAGCACGCTGAATTTATTAAATATGATTATGAGTCTAATTTGGCAGGATTTATAGCTTGCTATTGTAATGATTATGAGTCAAAAAAGGCATTTATTACATTAGTCCTAGTTGATCATAAATATAGAGGGCTTGGAATTTCTAAAAGAATGTTTTCTCAACTTTTTACTTTTTTAAAAAATAAAGGTTTTTATTTATGTAGTCTTGAAGTTAAATTAGACAATGAACCTGCGCTGAACTTATATAAGGCTTTGGGTTTTGAGGTATTTGAAACAAGTGATAAAAATTATACCACGATGTGCATCAAGCTCTAATTTCATGATAAATAAATCACTACAGCTTAATATCTTAGCGAATTACATAAGTCAAATTTACATAGTGATCATTAGTATTGCTATTTTACCTATATATATGAAGTATATGGGTGCAGAAGCCTATGGATTAGTGGGTTTTTTTGCAATGTTACAAGGACTCTTTGGTCTGCTTGATTTTGGTTTAACACCAACAATTAGTCGCCAAACAGCTCAATATAATGCTGGTGTAGAAACAGCATTAGGATTTCGCCAACTTTTTAGATCTCTTAGCATCATTTTTACTGGAATAGCGTGTGTAGGTACCAGTTTTCTTTTTTATTATAATCAGTCTATTGCAGAGCATTGGTTAAAATTAGAAGATTTAGCTATGTCTGACGTGTTATTTTGCCTACAGATCATGGCAATTTGTGTTGCACTTAGATGGATGACAGGGCTTTTTCGTGGTGTTATTACTGGATTTGAAAAGCTAGTTTGGTTAAGTATAAGTAATATTATCATTGCTACTTTTAGGTTTCCATGTGTATTGCTCTATATGTATTTTTATGGATTCTCAGTAAATAATTTTTTTATATTTCAATTGATTGTTGCAATTTTTGAGTTCCTAATATTGGCTTGGAAGTCCTATATTCTTCTTCCAAAGCTTGATCACTCTCAACAAATAGGTTGGTCACTGGTACCAGTGAAACCTCTATTAGGTTTTGCTTTTACCATTGCATTTACTTCATCTGTTTGGGTTTTACTGACTCAACTAGATAAATTTGTATTATCGGGCATATTGCCTCTGTCTGAGTATGGTTATTTTACGCTTGCTGTTTTAGTAGCGGGTGGAATTTTACAAATAGGCGCACCAATTAGTTCAGCAATTATGCCTCGAATGGCGCGTTTACAGGGTGAACAAAAATATCAAGACTTAAAAACAGTTTATTTAGGAGCTACAGAGTTTGTAACGGTCATTGTTGTAACAGCCGGAATTATCTTAGCTGCACTTGCAAAACCTGTATTGTATGTTTGGACAGGTGATGTTGCACTGTCAGAAAATGCTGCACCAATATTACAATTGTATGCCTTAGGTAATGCTATTTTAACTTTAGGTGCCTTTCCTTACTATTTACAGTATGCCAAAGGCAATTTAAGGTTACATTTTATTGGTAATATTATTACAGCAATATTGTTAATTCCTACCATAGTTTGGGCTGCTAAAAACTATGGTGCAATTGGGGCTGGTTGGGTTTGGTTACTGATCCAATTATTTTATCTCATTCTATGGGTAAGTTATGTGCATAAAATTATTGAGCCTAATATTAACTTGAAATGGTTCAAGTGTTTCTTACCAAGTGTAGGTAGTGTTGCTATAGCATCCTACACGCTTATTCATTTTATAGATTTTTCAGAGCAGAGAAGTATTGCATTTTTACAAATCTGTTTTTTTAGTTTGGTGTGCCTCATGGCCTCACTACTTAGCTCTAAACAAGCTAGAAGTATCATCCAGTCAAGAGTGCTAAAGAGATTTCTATGAATATAGAAAACGAGATTAAAGTATCGGTATGTGTAGTCACGTACAATCAAGAGCATTATATTGCAGAATGCCTTGAAAGTTTAGTCAATCAAGTAACAAATTTTAAATATGAAATTATAGTTGGAGAAGACTGCTCAACTGATCGTACTCGAGCAATCGTACAAAGCTATGTAGAAAAATACCCAGATTTAATAGTGCCGTTATTTTATAGTAATAACATAGGTGCAGTTGAGAATATTAAACAAGTGTACAAAAAAGCTAAAGGTAAATATATTGCACATCTGGATGGTGATGATGTTGCTTTACCAAATAAGCTTCAAAGACAATTTGATATTTTAGAGACGAATCCTGATTGCTCTATTTGTGTTCATAATATGAATGCAATAGATGGAAACTCTAAAGAAATGAGTAGAGCTTTTTCATTATTTGAGGAAAAAAAATATAGTTTGTTAGATATATATTTAATCAATCCATTTTTCATACATTCCTCCAAAATGTTTATAAACAGAATTGATGAGTATCTTGACCAGTTAAATGTAAATGCTTTAGATATAGAGGTACATATTGAACAAGCTAAACAAGGTGATATTTATTTTTTAGAAGAGTGTCTAGGTGCGTATAGGCAGTTTGTAGGTGTTACTTATGAAGGAAAGTTGATAAACCCTCTAATTCCAGATCGTATTCAAGATGTTTATCATAAGTTCCCGTATCATAGGTATTCTAGCAATGAAATTAAAAAAGTTAAAATTAAGTATGCTTATATTTTATTACAGTATACGAATCACTATGTGATTCATAATGATTTTGAAACAGCAAAAGAGTTTTTTATAAAATCCACTAAATATCATTTAGGTTTTCTGACAGCTTTCTTTTCATTAGTGCTAGTTTATCCCAAAATTCTAAGAAAAATACTGAAATATAGAAATCAGGGGAAATAGTTTTTTATGAAAAAAATTCACATTAATCCTTTTTATTTATTGGTATTTTTTTACCTTATTATTAATTTTATTTACGCTATTATAGGTTTTTATGATGGTGAAATGGAAATTGAGTTCCAGCATAAAATTATAGATAAGATATCTTTTATTTATGCTTTTATTTTTCAATTAATTTCTGTTTTTCTAATAGTTGTAGCTTATATTGTTGCTTCTAATAAGTATGTGGCAAATAATACTACTGAATATTCAGATAAAATAGGTTTTTTCCTGCTTTTTGGTCAAATATTGTATTTAGTTGTCAATCTTCTTTATAATGCAAATATAGCAGGGAGCTCAGAAGTTTTTTCTGGAAACCCATTATTAAATATGTTTTTTATATTACTACCCTTTGATATTCTTTTTTTTATATTAGGAGTTTCTCTTAAAAGTAAGAAATTATTTTATTTAAATTCTATAATATATTTAATATCAAACTTATCGAGGGGCTGGATGGGGGCGCCTTTACTTTTATTGTTTGCAGTTTTATGTAGGAGTAATGGGTTTTATTTAAATGGTAGAAATTTTTTTAAAATTCTAGTTTCAATAGTTATATTTGCAATTATTTGTCCTTATTTATTGGAGTTGAAGTGGGTCATTAGAGGAGGTTATGATCTTATTGATGTTGTAAATAATGTAGATAGTTATGGTTATGAAAGATATTTTTTTGAAGCTATGGATTATGTTTTTAATAGGTTTCAACATGTCGGTCATGTCGCATTAATACTTGATAATAGTGATTATCTTGGTATGAAATATAGTCATATGAGTAATATGGTTCCTTATTGGGCAGAGGGGCTAATACAGTCAATATTTATGAATGTTGCACATATCGATGGGTATCTTACTTTTTCAAGATTTACAACGATGTACTTATTTAAAGTATCACTGGCCCAAAGTTGGACTACAAATGTTGGAATGGCTAGTTGGTTTTTCATTTTAGGATATAAAGTTATATTTTATATTTTATATCTTTTGTTGGTAATATTTATTCCCTTTATGTTTGTTGCTAAATATGCAAATAGACAAATATTTTTAATGTTAAGTGTTTTTGCTATATTTTATTTATTTCATGGATGGTTTTTTGCTTATCTAACTTTCTGTACTTATGCAATGATTATTGTGTGTTTGAGTAAACTAAAAGTATGAAAATTCTTTATTTAATTACTGGTCTAGGTGGTGGTGGTGCTGAAAAGGTTGTTGCTGATTTAGCTGACCAAATGTCGTTAAGAGGACATAGTGTAAAAATTGCCTATTTAAAGGGAGAGGTAGTAGTGCAGCCTGAAAATAAATCTATAGAACTTATTTATTTGGGCTTAGAATCGTTGAAAGATACAAAGATAGCATACCTCAACTATAAAAAAATAATTTTAGAGTTTGCGCCAGACGTTGTGCATTCACATATGGTACATGCCAATCTTTTTGCAAGACTCGCTCGTAAATTTTATTCAGTACCTAAACTTATTTGTACGGCGCATAATTCGAATGAAGGTGGAAGGTTACGAATGTTATTTTACCGCTATACAAATTATTTATCTGATTTCAATACAAACGTAAGTAGAGAGGCAACAGAAAAATTCATTAAGTTAAAGGCATTTACAAAAAGTGCGATAACTATTTATAATGGAATTAATCTAGATAAATTTTATAATAATAATAATTTAAATAAAAATAATTTTACTCAAAATGGGGAGAAATTGATACTAGCAGTAGGACGATTCAATCTTCAAAAAGACTATCCAAATTTACTAATAGCGATACGTAAATTAAAAGAAACAGACCAATTAAAGTTTAAGTTAATTATTGCGGGGGATGGCGAATTAAGAACTTTAATTGAGAAATCTATTGTTGAGTTTGATCTTATTGATGATGTAATCCTGTTAGGGCGAAGAGATGATATTCCTGATCTAATGTCAATTGCAGATGTATTTGTATTATCTTCAGCATGGGAAGGATTCGGATTAGTTGTTGCTGAGGCTATGGCATGTGAAACTTTTGTTGTGGCAACAGACTGTGGTGGTGTGAAAGAGGTTATGGGAGGGTTTGGTCAATTAGTTCCAATAAAAAATTCTGATATATTGGCTGAGAAATTACAATATGCACTAAATTTATCTACTAGAGAACGATTAACAAATAATAAAAATGCTTTGAAATATGTACAAGATAATTTTGACCTTCGGCATATAATAGATCAATGGTTGAGTATATATGCAAGCAAATAAAAAAATTGTTCTTATCGGAACAACAGGCTCTAGTTTTTATGGCTTTCGCGCGGATTTAATCAAACAGTTAGTTTCTGAAGGGCATACAGTTTATGCTTTAACGTCAGAATATACAGAGCAGTGTTTAGAAAAGATAAAGGTATTAGGTGCAATCCCTGTAACTTATCAGTTGAGTCGGGGGGGGCTAAACCCATTTGCTGATATACAATCTTTTCTGCAACTCAAAAAAATATTAAAAAATCTGCAACCTGATATCGTATTTTCATATTTTGCTAAGCCAGTTATTTACGGAAGCATGGCAGCGAAAGCGGCAAAAGTACCTACAGTAATCGGTATGTTGGAAGGGTTGGGTTATACTTTTACCAACCAACCTGAAGGGCAAAGTGCTAAAACGAAACTCATCCGTAACATTCAAGTGCTACTGTATAGAATGGCTTTCCCTTGTTTACATAAAATGATTTTCTTAAATCCAGATGATCAATATGATTTAATGCAAAAGCATAATCTAAAAGTGGCTGAAGTTCATATTTTAGGAGGAATTGGATTGAATTTGGAAGGTTATCCATATTCCGAAGCAGAAATGTCTCCAGTCAAATTCTTGTTTATTGGTCGATTACTTAAAGAAAAGGGCGTTTTTGAACTTATAACAGCGATGAGGCTCGTAAAAGTCAAATACCCTCAAGCACATTTTACAATTTTAGGTGCAATTGATCATCAAAATATGGGCGCATTAAAGCAAGTGGAATTAGATGCCCTTCTTGAAGAGCAATTATTTGAATATCCGGGCTATGTTACAAATGTAAATCAATGGATAACAGATTCAAGTGTGTTTGTTCTGCCATCATATCGTGAAGGTGTGCCACGAAGTACCCAAGAGGCTATGGCAATTGGTCGTCCTGTAATTACAACTGATGTACCAGGTTGCCGTGAGACAGTTATAGATGGTTTGAATGGCTTTTTGGTACCAAAATGGGATGCTGAAGCATTAGCAGAAAAAATGTGTTATTTTATAGAAAATCCTGAACAAGTGAATTTAATGGGATTAGAGAGTTATAAAATAGCTCAAGAAAAATTTGATGCTGATAAAGTAAATTCAAAATTGATTGAAATCATGGGTTTAAAAAACTAAATGAAAAGATTAGTTGATATAGTTATTGCTTCAATAGCACTTTTATTGTTGTCGCCAATTTTTTGTTTGGTTGCATATAAGGTTCGAAAAAATTTGGGCTCACCCATTTTCTTTTATCAAGAGCGTCCAGGAAAAGATGGCAAACTTTTCAGAATGATGAAGTTTCGTTCAATGAAAGATGTGAATGATGTACAAGGTAATCCTTTACCAGACGAACAGCGAATAACCCCATTTGGACAAAAGTTACGTTCAACAAGTCTTGATGAAATGCCTCAACTGCTTAATGTACTGAAAGGTGATATGAGTGTTGTCGGTCCTCGACCAATGTTAAAAGAATTTGTTGAACTCTATTCTCCTGAGCAAGCACGTCGTTTAGAGGTTCGTCCAGGTATGACAGGGTTAGCACAAATTAGTGGGCGTAATGAATTAGACTATGAAGACCGTTTTAAATGTGATGTGTGGTATGTAGATAATCATAATGTCTTAGTCGACTTTAAAATTATGTTTAAAACAGTATCAGTTATGACAAATAGAGATGGGATCAATGCCCCAGGTCATGTTGGACCTTCCTTGTTCAAGGGTAATGAACCCCAAACTAAAAATGATGAAGTTAAGTCATAAACATAAATGAGTAATGAAGTTTACAGTATGATCAAAAAAGCTATTCTCCCTGTCGCTGGTCTTGGTACACGTTTTTTACCAGCAAGCAAATCTATTCCAAAAGAAATGGTCACTGTGGTAGATCGCCCAGCAATAGAATATGTGGTGAAAGAAGCAGTTGCTGCAGGAATTGAACAAATTATTTTGGTCACACACTCTTCAAAAGCTTCAATCGAAAATTATTTTGATCGTAATTTTGAGTTAGAAACAACTTTAGAAAATAAGAAAAAAATTGATTTGCTTAAAGAAATTACAGAAATTTTACCAAGTCATGTGAGTGTGATTAGTGTACGTCAACCTCAGCCTTTAGGTTTAGGGCATGCTGTACTCTGCGCAAAGGCTGTTGTAGGTGATGATGATTTTGCCGTGCTATTGCCTGATGTATTAGTTAAAGAAAATAGTACCGAAAATGATTTAGCGCGAATGATTCGTCGTTTTGATGAGTCAAAGGCCTCTCAAATTATGGTCGAAGCTGTGCCAGACCATCTGGTTGATCAGTATGGTATTGTTGATGTTGCTCATTCACCAGATGAAGGTGAAAGTATTGTGATGCAAGGTATTATAGAGAAGCCTGCTGTGGGTACTGCACCATCAAATCTATCTGTTGTTGGTCGTTATGTTTTGCCTGCGAAAATTATGCAACTCCTAGAGCAAACACCAAAAGGTGCGGGTAATGAAATTCAATTGACAGATGCAATTGCTACCTTACAAAAAATTGAAAATGTTGAAGCTTACCGTATGAAAGGGCAAACTTTTGATTGTGGTAGTAAAATTGGTTACCTAAAAGCAGTATTGCACTATGGTGTAGAACATCCTAAGTTAGGTAATGAATTCAAAGAACTGATTAAAGAATTAAATTTATAAAATATTGGACTCTATATGAAAATTTGTGTTTTTGGCACAACCTTACAAGCTGGCGTGATTGCCGGCTTGTTTGCCGAATATGGGCACCAAGTTTCATGGTGTCCTCAAGTGGGACAAGAAAAGCAAATCTCGATTCATTATCAAGATTCTAATCTGAATCAATTGATTCATAAGCAGTTTTCTAATAATGCTTTGCAATTAGTCGGTTTGAGTAATATTGATTTTCAAAGTGAAGTTTTTGTATTTAGCTTTAATCCAACTGAATTTGATCAAGCAATTGCATTGGCTGAACAATTAAAAGTGCAACCCGTGATTCATCCGAAATTGATGATTAATGGCTCTACTTTTGGTTTGGAAGGTACTGAAAAACTAAAACAAATTTTAACTTCAGATCATTGGGCGTATCTACCAGATACGATACAAGAAGGTAATGCTGTTGAGAGCTTTATTGATTTAAAGCAAATTATTGTCGGTGTGGATGGTGTTGAAACCCAAACGCTCATTGAAGAATTACTTCGACCTTTCTTTCAATTAAAGCATCAATACTTATTTATGCCATTCTTGGATGCCGAATTTACCAAGTTGAGTATTTCAGGCATGTTGGCAACACGTATCAGCTACATGAATGATATGGCACAAGTTGCAGAAAAGTTAAATATTGATATTCAAAATGTCAAACAAGGTCTTGCTGCAGATAGTCGTATTGGGGCGACATATTTATCACCAGGGGTAGGCTTTGGCGGTGAAAACTTTTCACATGATATTTTGACACTTACTGGCACGGTGGCAGGTTCAGGTATTAAAAGTCAGTTATTAGACCAAGTTTGGGCGATTAATGAACAGCAAAAAGAGATTTTATTCCGTAAGTTATGGAATTATTATCAAGGTCAATTGTCAGGGAAAATTGTTGCAGTTTGGGGTGCATCATTTAAAGAAAATACTTCGAGTATTGATCATTCACCGATTCATGCGATGTTAACAGCATTATGGGCGCAGGGGGCGATTGTACAATTACATGATCCACAAGCCTTGGATCGAGTGAAACAATTATATGGCGATCGTGCTGATTTAATTTTATGTAAGGATCAATATCAAGCTTCTGAACAAGCGCATGCATTATGTATTTTGACGGCTTGGAAGCAATATTGGAGTCCTGATTATCATCAGTTAATGTTAAAAATGGTACATCCGCTGATTTTAGATGGTCGTAATATTTTGAATCCTGACTTTGTCAAAGCACAAGGTTTTGCTTATCAAGGTGTAGGTCGCGTATGACACATTCTATTCATAAAAATGAGCAAGCTGAACTCAGTTTCACACAATTACAGGATAAGGCATTTGCACAACAATCTGTTAAATTGACCGATTTATTTCAACAAGACGCGCAGCGATTTGATCATTTTTCAGTCCACTTTAATCCATTGAGTTTTGATTATAGTAAGCATCGAATAACCCAAGAAACGCGTGATCATTTATTTGATTTTGCTCATTCAAAGCAACTGGGTGAATGGATAAAACGTCTGTTTACCGATGAAGCAATTAACTATACTGAAAACCGTGCAGCAATGCATTGGGCATTACGTTTACCTAAAGATAACCAAGATTATCCTGCACTTTCCAGTATGGTACATCAACAGTTAGATCGCATGTATCAGTTGGTGGACAAAGTGCATACTGGGCAATGCCGTGGTTCTACTGGTGAAGTCATTCAAGATGTGGTTAATATTGGTGTGGGGGGATCAGACCTCGGACCCTTGATGGTCAGTCATGCTTTATCGGATTATAAAGTGAGTACTGCGAAGCCTTTAAAAGTCCATTTTGTTTCAACCATGGATGGAAGCCAACTTTCTGAATTACTGCATCAGCTTCGTCCAGAAACGACTTTATTTATTATCTCATCGAAATCTTTTGGCACGATTGATACATTGTCCAATGCGCAAACTGTCCGCCAATGGTTAGAAAAAGCATTAGGTTCACATCAAAGTGTGGTGCAACACCATTTTATTGGGGTTTCGACCAAGCCTGAAAAAATGACCGAGTGGGGAATTGCCAAAGATAATCAGTTCTTGTTATGGGATTGGGTGGGTGGACGTTACTCACTTTGGTCGTGTATTGGTTTGCCTATCGCATTGCAAATCGGGGTAGAAGGCTTCAAGCAGTTATTAGCAGGCGCGTATGCCGTTGATCAGCATTTTCAAAAAGCGCCATTTGAACACAATATTCCTGTATTAATGGGCTTGCTCGGCGTTTGGAATAATAATTTTCTGAATATTCAAACGCATGCAGTGCTTCCTTATGATGGTCGTCTTAAGTACTTTGCTTCCTATTTACAACAATTGGAAATGGAATCCAATGGTAAGTCGATTCAACGTAATGATGAGAAAGTTGATCTAAATACCTGTCCAATTGTTTGGGGCGAGGTTGGGCCAAATGCGCAACATGCATTTTATCAATTGTTGCATCAAGGCACACATGCAGTCAGTTGTGACTTTATTGCACCCGTACAGCGTTATAATGCCAATCAATTTACTTATGCGGAAAATGCAGAAGCGTTAATTGAACAGCATCACTTGGCTTTATCAAATTGTTTGGCGCAATCGCGTTTATTGGCATTTGGTAATCAGGCATTAAATGCCGATGAATTAGCTCAATTGCCGTTATATAAGCAGTATGAGGGGAATCAGCCAAGTTCTACAATTTTGTTACAAGAACTTAGTCCATATAGCCTTGGTATGCTGATAGCTTTATATGAACATAAAGTGTTTGTGCAATCTGTGATTTGGAATATCAACCCATTTGACCAATGGGGCGTTGAAAAAGGTAAAGAAATTGCCAACCAATTGCTGCCAATTTTGAGTGGGAAAGAAAAAGATATTTCTCAATTAGATGCATCGACTCAAGGATTGATAAAAATCTTGTTGGGTAAAGAATAGAAATAGAGGAATAAAAGTATGGCGACAATTTTAGTGACAGGTGGTGCAGGTTATATTGGCTCACATACCTGTGTAGAGTTATTAGAAGCTGGTCATGAGGTCGTTGTTTTAGATAATCTCTCAAACAGTTCAGAAGAATCATTAAAGCGTGTTCAGGAGCTGACTGGAAAATCGCTCAAATTTATTCAGGGCGACATTCGTCAACAGCAAGATCTAGATCAGGCCTTTGCTTCACATCAGATTGATGCGGTGATTCATTTTGCAGGGTTAAAAGCTGTAGGTGAGAGTCAACAGATCCCATTGACTTATTTTGATAATAACATTGCGGGTTCGATTCAATTGGTTCAAGCGATGCAGCGTGCCAATGTATTTAATTTGGTTTTTAGTTCATCTGCAACGGTCTATGATGAAGCAAATATTTCACCACTCGATGAAACGATGCCAACAGGGATGCCAACCAATAATTATGGTTATACCAAGCTGATTGTTGAGCAATTATTAGAGAAATTATCTGTTTCTGATGAGCGTTGGTCGATTGCATTATTGCGTTATTTTAATCCTGTTGGTGCACATAAAAGTGGACGTATTGGCGAAGATCCGCAGGGAATTCCTAATAATTTAATGCCTTATGTGACACAAGTGGCTGTTGGTCGTCGTGAAAAATTGTCTATTTATGGTAATGATTACAATACAGTAGATGGTACTGGTGTGCGTGATTATATTCATGTGGTGGATTTAGCCAATGCACATCTATGCGCTTTGAATAATCGCCTTACTGGGAAAGGTTGTCGTGCTTGGAATGTTGGTACAGGCAATGGATCATCTGTTCTTGAAGTAAAAAATACCTTTGAGAAAGTGAATGGTGTAAAAGTTGCTCATGAAATTGCACCAAGACGTTCAGGCGATGTGGCGACTTCATTTGCCAATAACACACGTGCAGTCGCTGAGTTAGGCTGGACACCAAAACATAATTTAGAAGACATGTTGGCTGACAGTTGGAATTGGCAAAAGCAGAATCCAACAGGTTATAAAGCATAGTTTTAAAGAGATGAGGAAAAATAGGCGCAATCCGCGCCTATTTTATTACCAAGTGAAAATATTAGCTTTGAATCAATTGAGTTAATTCATCTACATAGTCTTGCATCGGTTTAGGATTTTTATCTTTACGGCTTTCGATATTTAAACGTAACAAAGGCTCAGTATTTGAAGCACGAACATTTAAACGCCATGCACCAAAATCTAAACTTACCCCATCAGTTTTGTCGATCTCAGGTTTTTGATCTGCAAAATGATCAAATATTTTTTGAATCGTCACTTGAGTATCTGCAACTTTAAAGTTGATTTCACCACTACATGGAAAGCGGTCAATCATATCTTCCACAAGACTAGAAAGCGATTGCTTGGTTTCAGAAAGAACAGAAACAGCCAATAACCATGGAATCATCCCACTATCACAATAAGCAAAATCACGGAAATAGTGATGCGCACTCATTTCACCGCCATATACAGCATTATATTCACGCATGACATCTTTGATGAATGCATGCCCAGATTTAGATTGAACAGCAACACCATTGTATTGCTCAACAATATCTAAAGTATTCCAAACTAAGCGAGGATCGTGCACAATTTTCTCACCTGCTTGTTTGAGTAAAAACGCTTGTGCAAGCAGACCGACAATATAATAACCTTCAATGAATTGACCTTTTTCATCAAAAAGGAAGCAACGGTCAAAGTCACCATCCCAGGCAATGCCCATATCTGCTTTATGTTCTAAAACAGCATTTGAGGTGCTATCACGATTTTCAACGAGAATAGGGTTAGGGATCCCATTTGGGAAAGTCCCGTCAGGATTGTTGTGAATTTTAATAAATTCAATTGGAATATTCAGTTGTTTGAATTTTTCTTCAATGGCATCAACGGCATGACCTGCAGCACCATTTCCAGCATTCATAACGAGTTTAAGTGGGCGAATTTTTTTTGGGTCGATGTAGGTGAGTAGATGTTCAACAAATTCTGGCAAAATATTGTATTTTTGAGATGTACCCTTTTGTGAAACTTCATCAAATTGTTCAGATTCAGCCAAAGCTTGAATATCTTTCAAGCCTGTATCTGCACTGATTGGGCGAGCATTTTCACGAACCAATTTCATGCCATTATAATCCATCGGATTATGGCTTGCTGTGATTTCAATACCACCCTGAACATCAAGATGGAAAGCACCGAAATAAACCTCTTCAGTTCCAGTCATGCCAAGATCTAAGACATTGACACCTGCATCATTTAAACCGCGAATCGTCGCTTGTTTTAAACCCTCACTCGTTAAACGAACATCACAACCCACTACAACAGTTTTAGGTTGATAAATTTGCCCATAAGCACGACCAATTTTATAGGCAATTTCTTCATTTAATTCTGTGCCAAGTTTGCCACGAATATCATAGGCTTTAAAACAAGTCAGTTTATTCATAATCATCTTTCTATTATCTAAAATTGGATCATAACGAAGCATTCATTTTAACGCTAAAGTATATAAGTGATACTACAAAAAGACACATATTTGATTCTAAGTTTTTTAAAATGTTCTTCCCAATACCTTGGTTTTGCCGATGTACGGTTTTATTTTCAAAAATTAGCAATAAAAATGAGACGTAGTTTTCAATAAATAGCGATTAAAGTCATGATTTTACATTTAATCTAAATAAATAGTTTAATTTTTGTGCGCAATTCCGATAAAGTGATAACTGGTTCTCACAATTTATGGTTTATAATTACAAAAAATTGACATTAAAATTTCAAAATGAGGAAAAGCAAATGGCTAATTTACTAGATTCTGTACTCACGCCTGTTGGGGGTGTTGTTGGTGGAGTGGTTGGCGGTGTTGGTGGCATCGTTGGAGGTGTCCTAGACCTTGTAAGCAACATTATTAAAGTAGCAGGGTTCAAACCGAATAGCGACGTTACAATTAGCTTTTATGATGCAATTACTAATGCTCTGATTAAAGCTATTGTGGTTCAATCTGATGCAAGAGGTCGTATAGAATATACAACTTCAGAATTTATTAATGGCGAGACAGCTATTATTACAGGTATCAACCCACAAGGGTTTGATATTAAAAGTACGCAAGTTCTAAAAGATTTCGCTCCACCAGTCGCACCTACTGTATCAATTAATGCAGCAGGTAGCCTAGTTTCTGGTATTACTGAACCAGGCGCGCTAATTAAAATTAAAAATCAAGCAAATGAAGTTATCGCAACTACTGTTGCAGACCAATTTGGTAAATTTGCTGTTGCATTAGTTCCACCAAGAATTGCATCTGAGCAACTCAGTGCTACAGCTTCAGATAATTCAGCAAGCCATAATGAATCAGTTGCAACTCAATTTACTGCTCCAGATTTAATACCACCAGTAGCACCTGCAAACTTAGCAGTTGTGCAAGATGGTAGTGTGGTTACCGGTAAGGCAGAACCAAATTCAAAAATTGAAATCAAAGATTCAAAAGGTCAGGTCATCGGAACTGGCACGACAGATCAAAATGGTGCTTTTTCGGTAACTTTGACGGTTCCACAAAAAGATAGTCAACAATTAATTGTAAATGCAATTGATACTGCTGGGAATAAGTCGCCTGATGCAATAGTAAATGCTTCAGACCTAACACCACCAGCAGCACCTACAAACTTAGCAGTTGTACAAGAAGGTAGTGTGGTGACGGGCAAAGCTGAACCAAACTCTAAAATTGAAATTAAAGATCCGTCAGGAAAGATAATAGGAACGGGTTTGACAGATGCTACGGGTTCATTTGCAGTAACATTGACTACGCCTCAAAAGGACAGCCAAAAGCTGACTGTGAATGCCTCTGATGCGTCAGGAAACAAATCACCAGATGCAACAGTAATTGCACTTGACTTGACACCGCCACCAGTACCGGCCAACTTGGCAGTTGTCAATGACGGCACGGTTGTAACAGGTAAAGCAGAAGCAAATTCTAAAATTGAAATTAAAGATCCGTCTGGAAAGTTGATTGGAACAGGTTTGACCGATGCGACGGGTTCATTTGCAGTAATTTTGACCACACCTCAAAAAGATAGTCAAAAACTGGCAGTAAACGCATTTGATGCAGCTGGAAATAAATCACCAGATGCGACAGTAAACGCACTTGATTTAACACCACCACCAGTACCGACCAACTTGGCAGTTGTCAATGACGGCACGGTTGTAACAGGTAAAGCAGAAGTAAACTCTAAAATTGTAATCAGAGATCCAGCTGGAAATATCATTGGTACAGGTACAACTGATGCAAATGGCTTATTTTCAGTAGGATTAACTATTGCACAAAAAGATAGTCAAAAACTGACAGTGAACGCATTTGATGCAGCTGGTAATAAGTCACCAGACGGTAATGTACAAGCACTTGACCTTACTCCTCCAGATTTAGGTACCCCATTGTTCAATGCGACTGGTAACCAAGTGTCTGGAACGGCTGAAGCGAATAGTAATATTGCAGTAAAAAATGCTTTAGGAACGGTTATTGGGACTACTGTAACTGGTGCTGATGGTAAATTTGTTGTTAATTTAGATAAAGCATACGGTGCTGGTGAAAAAATATCTGTTACCGCGACAGATGCTGCTGGTAACTCAAGCCTACCTAAAGCAGCGATTGCACCAGTTTTATTACATGCAAATGATGATGTTGTACGTGCAGATCTTGACTTAGGTTATACATCTACCAGTTCGACTTATTCTGAAACGAAAGGTTTTGGATCTATTTTTAAATTCTTTGGTATTTCTTTTCTTGGAAAACCAGCAGCAGAAATTAACTTCACTGTGGGTGAAACTCAGGCAACTTCAGTTGATATTTCTTCGACAAATGCTGGTTTTGGATCATTTTTAGATTCAACTCGAATTACTCTGTATAAACAAAATACGGATGGTTCATGGGCTAAAGTTGTTTCAAGTACAGATACGGGCCTGTTTAATGCTTTCTTCTTTTTCTTCCCACAACAAGCACGTCTTAAAACTGTAGATTCTTTGGTGCAAGGTAATTATAAAATTATTGCTGAAGATACAACTGCATTTAGCTTTTTTTCCGCGAACAGCTTAAATGTGACATATACAACTACAACTAAATCTACAACATTAGATGCTCAAAAAGCGAATGTAGTTTCGGGTAATGTATTGGCAGATGATGTTACAACTGCAGGTACACAAGTCTCTAAACTTGTGAACTCAGATGGTAAAGGTGCGGATGTTGCTTCTACTGGAACTACGACATTGGTGGGTAAATACGGAACAATGCTGATTAAAGCAGATGGTTCATATTCTTATACGCCAAATAAAGATTCTAGTAATATTGGGAAAGTTGATACATTTACGTATACCATTAAAAATGCAAATGGCAATACATCGGAAGCGAAAGTATTTGTACAAATTGGTTCAGATGAAGTTAAAGTGAAATGGGATCCAACAGATCCATCAAAATTTGGTACGACACTACAGCTGTTCAATGACTTTGATACAGTTAAATCAAATGTGTATCACACGACTTCTCAGTCTTCTGTAAGTTCAGGGTCTATTACAACCAGTTCGAGCAGATTGATATCGACAACATCAAATACATTTAATATTGATAATAACGCTGAATCTACGATTAAAGTTGCATTTAAGGCTGCTTATGGTAAGAGTTTCTTTGGTAGTACAGTTTCTACAACTCAAGATCCAGATAACACCACTTTCAAATGGCAGTTGCAGAAATTCAATAAGGCAACGAATCAGTGGGAAAATGTAGTAGGTGCAAGTGGTTCTAAGTTTATTGGCTCTTCACTGAGTAACAGTATTACGAGTGGTAATGAAGTGCTAAATGCAGAATTTAAAATCAATTCAGCTGGACAATATCGCGTTGATTTTAGTGCTTCAACAAGTAGTTGGTTTACTTCAAGTTATGACACTTCTGTTCAAGTGACCACAACGAACTTAAATGACTGGTATTTAGATAGCTTTGGTACTGCAACAGGTAATATTTTCAATGGTGTAGGTGTTGAAACAACATCTCAAGATACTTTGGGTATCGGAAGTAAATTGTCAATTTCAAAAGATGGTGGCGTAACGTTTGAAACCGTATCTGCAAGTGGTAACACGATTCAAGGAGTGAATGGTGTTCTAACAATCAAAGCTGATGGGTCATATAACTACAGTCAAACAGGATATAAATATGCAACTGAAGACTTTGTGTATAAAGTCACAAATAGTAATGGTGAGACTGCAACAGCGCACCTAAATATCGGTTATGAACACACGATTCAAGGTTCTGCTGCAAGTGAAGTTTATTCTACTGGAAGCATCATCCATGTTCTTCAAATGGGTGCAGGTGCAGACACTGTGAAATTCACTGCATTGAATACAGATGAACATGGTGATATCTGGTCAGACTTCTCTAAGGCCGAAGGTGACAAGATTGATGTATCTAGCTTATTAAGTGGTAAAGGTGTGACTGCAAGTAACATTAGCCAATATGTAACAGTTGAGCAAAGTGGAAAAGATGCAGTTGTAAAAATTGACCTAGATGGTAAAGGTACTCAATACACCCCTAAAGAGCTCGTGATTCTAGAAAATAATACATTAGCATTAGATGATTTGTTAAAAGGTAATCATATCATTTATTAATTTAATTAATTTTTAGTAAAAAAGAGAGTTTTATACTCTCTTTTTTATTCATGATTAAAGTTAAAATTAAGTTTTATGGTTTAAATTGTCTAAAATTTAGATTGAAAACTTATGCTTTGAACATTAGATTTAAATGTTTTGTGATTGATTTAACGAAAATTAACTTTAAATAAGTATTTGATTGCTTTTTATAATGTGTAAAATAGGTATTAGTTAAGAGAATAATCTAAAATAATTTAATGCCGATAATTAAAAGCTTGTCTAGGTGTCATTCACGAATGTTAATAGCGAAAAAGCCATCCATTTTTTTTAAAAGTTTGAGTGCAGTGAGCTTATTTGTTCTGTCACAGAGCAATGGATATGCACAAGATACAAACTATATTGAAAATATTAAACAAGGTGTGGCAGGTTTAATTAAACCTAAAGATGATCAATCATTTAGAACTGCTCAGCTGAAAGCACTATCTGATTTTACATATCAACCAGATGTGAGTTCAAATGATTCATTACCAGTTGTGAAGCCTTATACTGGGCAAAAAGCATCATTAAATAATTTATATTTAGAAAATGCTGAAGCAACTAGTTTGAATACTCGTCAGACGCGAACAATGAATTTAGAAGATGCTATTCAAATCGCAGTAAAGAGGAATCCGAGTATTGCACAGACAATCTCAACATTGGCATCACAAAATGCCAATATTGATGTTGCTAAAGCGCAATATTATCCACAATTAAAAGCAGGAATGAATACAGGTGATTTCACTTCAAGTGATAAAGGAAGACAGTTATATTCTGTTGAAGCCAACCAAATGCTTTATGATTTTGGTAAAGTAAAATCGAGTGTAACTACACAGCAAAATAAATTAGCGCTTGAGCAAGCGAATGTTTTAATGAGCATTGATGATATATCTACACAAACTGCACGTACGATTTTGTCATTAATGAGATATAGAAATATTATAAAAATAGCACAAGAACAATATAATGGTGTCAGTCGCTTACATGAAATTGCACGTTTAAGAGCGGAGGCAGGTATCAGTAGTAATGCTGATCCAGTACAAGCACAAAGTTATGTGGAATATGCGCGTTCTTATTTGATTACTCAACAAAACCTGTTAAAGCAACAAGAGCAAAAATTGCGAACTTTCTTAGGATTTGATGTGGGGCGGATTGATTTTGTCATTCCAGATGAATACGTCAAAATGTCTGGACTCTATGATTCACCTGAAATGAATTTAATTCCGAGTATGATTGCAGCTAAAGCGGAAATTGATGTTGCACAAAGCCAGAAAAAACAGACACAATTGAGTGCTTATCCAACAATTTCTTTAGTGGGTTCAGTCAGTAAAGCTTTAAATGGTAAAAATCCAAATACAGGTATTGAGGATGACACGAATAGTTCGATTGCCGTACAAATGTCGAGTAATTTTTATCAGGGCGGTGCTGTCGGTTCTCAAGTAAAGGCAGCCAACTATGCGGAGCAAGCAGCACGAGCGAAGCTCAATGCAACTTATTTGAATATTGTTGATCAAGCACAGATTGCCCGTGAAAGTATTGAAAATACAGATAAGCAAATTTGGGTACTAATGGATCGTGAACGATCTACAGCAAAAACACGTGAGCTTTATGAAGAGCAATACAAACTAGGCAAACGTTCTATCTTGGATTTGCTCAGTTCTGAACAGTCATATCAAAGTTCAAGAATTGAAAGAGAAGGCGCGCGTTTTGATATATACGATACAATTGCTGTATTTATCAATGTGACTGGTAAAAGTAGAAATGCTTACCACTTAAATAATATTCAAATTCAGGGGTTTGAAGTACAACCATGAATCAAAAAATAAATTATCAACCATGGTTACAAGCCATTATTACGGTTGCACAGCATTATCGAGTTCAACCCTCTGAAGAACAAATTCGACTTCAACTGGATTGGAATAAATATTCAGACCTCGATGATATGTTGGCGATTATTACGCGCCAAGTTGGCTTAAACGTTCGCAAGGCAGATTTTACCACAGATGTGTTAAACCCATGGCGATTGCCAGTGGTGGTAGAGTTTAATGATGGTCAGGTTGCAGTCATTGAGAAGGTAGATAGTGCTGGGAATGCAAGCTTGCAATTGAGTGGCGATCAAGGCCTATCTCAAACTTTTAATTTACATGAATTACAAAGTAATGCGAAACGAGTTTACATTTTTAGACCAGAAACATCTGTACCAGATGCACGTATTGACGAATATATTAAGCCTTATGAGAAAAGCTGGTTCTGGGATATCGTTCTAAAGGATTGGAAGCGTTATACAGATATTATGGTTGCATCGATGATGGCCAATATTTTGGCATTAGCAACAGTTATTTTTTCGATGCAAGTATATGACCGTGTAATCCCTTCGCAGTCGATACCAACGCTTTGGGTTCTGGCAGGTGGTGTTCTCATTGCTGCTATTTTTGAATTTGTATTAAGAATTGCCAGAATCTATTTATCAGACATTATTGGTAAACGCGCAGATTTGAAAGTTTCAGATCAGGTCTTTGGGCATGCTTTACGGATTCGTAATAAAGATCGTTCTCGCTCAACAGGATCTTTTATTTCCCAAATTCGTGAGTTAGAAGGTGTTCGTGAATTGGTCACCTCGACCACGATTAGTGCGATTGCTGACTTACCTTTCTTTTTCCTATTTCTTATTATTTTCTGGATTATTGGTGGCAACATTTTCTGGGTGATGTTGATCGTCGTCCCACTGATGATACTCCCTGGGTTTCTTGTACAGAAAAAATTAGCACAATTGGCAACAGAAGGGATGCGTGAATCTGCAATTCGTAATGCGATTTTAGTGGAAGCTGTGCAAGGGATTGAAGATATTAAATTATTGCGTGCTGAAGCAAGATTTCAAAATCAGTGGAATCATATGAATGAAGTTTCTGCTGAAATTAGTATGCGTCAACGGAAGATCGTTGGTTGGCTTAATTCTTGGACGCAGAAGGTTCAAGGTTTGACTTTTGCAATTGTGGTCTTAGTAGGATGCTTTGCGGTCATGAAAGGGGACATGACTACGGGTGCATTGGTTGCATGTTCAATTTTATCCTCTCGTATGCTTGCACCAATTTCGCAAATTACAGGCGTATTAGGTCGTTGGCAACAAGCGAAAGTAGCGAAAACAGGTCTCGATGAGTTGATGCAAAAACCTGTTGATCGCCCTGATCGCGCGCAATTAATTCAGCGAAAAGTATTAAATGGTGATTATGAATTTAAAGGTGTGGTATTTAAATATACTGAAGATGATCCACGTCCAACCTTAGTGATTCCGCAATTAAAAATTAAACCAGGTGAGAAGATTGCAATTCTGGGCCGTAATGGTGCAGGAAAATCGACATTGTTGCAGCTTCTTTCAGGTATGCAAAGCCCAATACAAGGCAAAATTAGTTTAGATGGTGTGGATCAATCTTTACTTGACCCAGATGATATCCGCCGTGATATGTCTTTATTAAATCAAAATGCACACTTATTCTTTGGTACGATTCGTGAGAATTTAACGTTGGGTGCGCCTTTGGCAACCAATGATGAAATTATTCGTGCATTGAAAATTACCAATGCGATGGAAATCGTAGAACAGAAAAAAGAAGGTTTAGACCACATTATTCTTGAGGGTGGTGTAGGCTTCTCTGGTGGGCAAAAACAAGCATTGTTGCTCACACGATTATTGTTAAGAAACTCAAATATTGTATTGCTCGATGAGCCAACAGCATCGATTGATGATGTTTCTGAAAAATTATTGATTCAGCATCTAAAACAGTGGTTGGGACATCGAACTTTGGTTGTTGCCACACACCGACCTGCGGTTTTACAACTCGTTGACCGTATTATTGTTGTACATGAAGGTAAGATTATTAAAGATGGACCTCGTGATGCCATCCTGAATCCTGGGAGTCAACCAAATGCAGGAGGGGCTTCAGCATGAGCCAAGAGCAAAATAATCAAAATGAAGTTGTTCCAGAAACAAAGATTGTATCTGAAAATAGTGCATCCAATGTTTTGCAGCGCCCAACCAATCCTTCAGCTTTGAAGTTCTCTGAGCCTCCTTTGCCTAAGTCAACATTCATTATTTGGATAGTGGCTATAGGGTTGTTGGCTTTCTTAATCTGGGCATGTCTATTCAAGCTGGAAGAAGTGTCAACAGGCACGGGTAAAGTCATTCCTTCATCTAAAGAGCAAATTATTCAGTCTTTGGATGGTGGTATCTTGACTAGCTTAGATGTGAAAGAAGGTGATATTGTTCAAAAAGGTCAAACACTTGCACAAATCGATCCAACACGGTTTGAGTCTCAAGTGGGTGAAAGTCAAACTAAATTATTGGCAACTCAGGCAACAGCAGCACGTTTAGAAGCAGAAGTGGATGGTACTGCCATTAATTTTCCAAAAGCTGTTTTGGCGGTACCGAGCTTAGTTCGAGAAGAAACAGCATTGTATACTTCGCGCCGTGCCAATCTTGATGAATCAATCACTGGTCTTAAGCATGCATTGGCTTTGGTTCAAAATGAATTGCAAATGACACAACCATTGGTTGCAAAAGGTGCGGCCTCTGAAGTTGAAGTATTACGATTAAAACGTGATATTAACAATTTTGAGAATCAAATCAATGATAAGCGTAATGATTATTATGTGAAATCACGTGAAGAGCTTGCGAAGGCAAATGCTGATATTCAATCTTTACAACAGGTGGTTGCTGGTCGTACTGATTCGGTTAAACGTTCTACTTTTAAAGCACCTGTGCGTGGTGTGGTTAAAGAAATTGCAGTGACTACGATTGGTGGTGTAGTTCCTCAAAATGGTAAATTGATGACAATAGTACCAATTGATGAACAATTACTAATTGAAGCGCGTATTTCTCCACGAGATATTGCATTTATCCATCCAAATCAGCCAGCGATGGTAAAAATTACAGCCTACGATTATTCAATCTATGGAGGATTGGAAGGTAAAGTTACGGTTATTTCACCTGATACAATTCGCGATGAAGTAAAGCAAGATCAGTTCTACTATCGTGTTTATATTCGTACTGATAAAGACAAGTTAGTGAACAAAGCTGGAAAATCTTTCTCAATTACACCAGGTATGGTGGCAACAGTGGATATTCGTACGGGTCAAAAAACCATTATCGAGTACTTGTTGAAACCATTCAATAAAGCGAAAGAAGCATTAAGAGAACGATAATTTAAAATGTTTTCAAAATTAAACCGCCGAAAGGCGGTTTTTTTGAGATTGTATGAATGAGTATGTCGCGCTATATAAAAAGCTTAATTTTTATCATCTACAATTTTTTTGAGCAAAAACTGTAAGGCAATTTTTTCTGCGGGATTCAGTGCTTTGAGTGTTAAGTCTGTGATTGTTTCAGCGATAGGGATGGCCTGTTTTAATTGGTCTTTGCCTTGAGGAGTAATATGAATTAAAACTTTGCGCTTATCTATACTGTCAGGGTCTTGGGAAATCAGTCCTTTATCTTTTAAACGTTGAATAATGCCACGAATCGTCGCCTGATCTATGCCTGTATCATTGACCAGTTCTTTTTGAGAGCATTCTTGTAATTTATGAATCGAATAAAGTGTTGCAAATTGCACGGATGTAAGCTGAGTTTCATCTAGGCTTTGCTGGAAAATGGATAAATGATGGTAGTACGCACGACGTAGTAAATAACCAACTTGGTCTTCAATAATATATTCATTATTTTCTTGATTCATTTATTGTTAACCCTAAAGAGAAATAAAAACGAAGAATTACTGGATTATAGACCTTAAAAAAAATAACGACTATAGCGCTATAGCCGTTATATGTTTTGATCAAAAGATTAATCTAGATCGGTCGGAACACCTTGGTCAACAACGATAAGATCATCTAATTTAACGGTACAATTTCTTAGAGGAATATCCATATGACAAGGTGTTTTACGACTGCCTCCAACTTCTGTATTTGGGCCTGTTGAAAATAAGAAATTACCATTAAAAGCACGAGCATCCATACACATACCATCATTTTTGTCATGCAAGCCCATTGCTGTCCATTGCGCGCGAGGTTGTAAGCCCCATCCAATATGAGAGATGCCATAAACTTCTGGATCATTAAAATATTTCATATAGTCACGTAAATATTCAGCTTCAAAGCCACCATGAATTTTAGTAATAAAGCCTTTTTCAACTTCTAAGGTAACTTTTTCGCGAACATAGTTTTTGAAAGGAAGAAGAATATCTCCCACATCTAAAACCAATGTTCCTTCAGCGGTATTTTCATTGGGCCATGTAAATAAGAAGCCACTCGGCCAATGGTCCCATCGACCTGGTTCATCCGCAAAACCATATTCAGTGACCGCTGGATATTGCCCGAGTGGTGCATAGAAATCTGTGCCTGCTTTGGATGTCACATGCATACTTTGCGCTTTTTTGAGGTATTTCTCAGCAGTTTGTACACGTATTTTATCTTCTAGGGTTGGCATGATTCGAGCAAGCACTTCGGGTGGCTCAACGGCGAGTAAAATCCGAGTGCCTGTTTTTAAAATTTGTTCTTGTTCAGGTGAATGTAACAGCATCATGGTGTCTATAACTAAATCTACAGATTCCAACGCACGTTGTGCAGCTAAATTCCCAGTGAGTGCCGTATCTCCACAATATGCCGTCATATCATTGCCCATCGCTTTGGGATGATTAAATGACGGAAGTTCCAAGATAAATACTTTTGCTTTTAATCGACAAGCTGCATCCATTGCAGCTTGAACTGTTTGTGGATGTGAATAATGGCTTTTTAAGATCGCAACAGTTTGAGTCTCATCTACTTTAGATAGTTGCAATACATGTTCAAACATTTGCGTAAGTTCGGATGAATTAACTGGCATGAATAGCGCTCCTTTGCTGATCGTTTTTTGTATTAATAAAGAGTATACGCTTTATATTCGTGTAGTAAAGAAATTATTTTTCCAAAATAATTTTATTTAAAATATATATAAAACAATATATTAAGTCGAAATTGCTAAAATTTTTATAAAAAATAATTAAAGTGTATAGACTTTAAATTTCTCTTAATGTATATCTATTTAGTAGGAAATATTTGTTTGAAGGAGTAAGCAATGAATACGTCTAAAAAAATCGCGGTAATCGGTGCTGGTTTAGGTGGGGCATCCATGGGAATCCTGCTGCAGAAAGCAGGCTTTGATGTTGAAGTTTATGAGCAAGCGGCTGAGTTTTCACGTTTAGGTGCAGGAATTCATATTGGTCCAAATATCATGAAAATTTTTCGTGAAATGGGCTTGGAACAAGATTTAGAAGATATGGGTTGTCATCCAGATTATTGGATTAGTCGTGATGGAAATACGGGTGACGTGATTGCTAAAGCGCCTTTAACGGGTTATGACGCTGCATATTTGACGATTCATCGTGGTGATATGCACGCACGACAAATTGAAGCATTACAACAAGATAAATTACATTTCGGTAAGCGTTTAAGCAATGTTGAGCAAGATGCTGAGGGTGTAACACTGAGTTTTGAAGATGGCACTGTAACAAAAGCAGATATTGTGATTGGAGCAGATGGGATTAACTCGAAAATCCGCGAAACCATTCTGGGTGTTGAAGCACCACTCTATAGTGGTTGGGTCGCACATCGTGCCATTATTTCAGGTGACAAATTAGCAAAACTAAAACAGCAGTTTGATTTAGATGATTGCGTGAAATGGTGGTATGAAGATCGTCACATCATGGCATATTGCACCACGAAAGAACGTGATGAATATTATTTCGTCACAGGTGTTCCACATCCTGCTTGGGATTTCCAAGGCAAGAGTTTTGTGCCATGCGACAAAGCAGAATTATTTGAAACATTTAAAGATTTCCATCCTTCGATTACAGCCATGATTGAAGCCAGTGATGATGTGACAAAGTGGCCTTTAAATAATCGTAATCCTTTACCTGTGTGGAGTAATGGGCGTTTAGTGTTATTAGGTGATGCATGCCATCCAATGAAACCACACATGGCGCAAGGTGCTGGCATGGCGATTGAAGACGCTGCAATGCTGACACGCTGTTTGCTTGAAGAAGGTTTAGATAACTACGAGCAAGCATTTAATCTTTATGAAGAAAATCGTAAAGAACGCGCAAGTAAAGTTCAAAAAGTATCCAATGCAAATACCTTCCTGAAAACGCAAGAAGATCCAGCTTGGGTATATGGTTATGAGGTTTATGCACAACCTCTACATGCGGAGGAAAATGTATGAGTCACTTACTATATGGCGGTAATGTAGTTGCGAACGATGTTCGTCTACATTACCTCCGATATGGTGGGCAAGGTCATCCTCTGGTTTTAATACCAGGGATTACCAGTCCTGCAATCACTTGGGGTTTTGTTGCTGAGAAACTCGCAGAATATTTTGATGTGTATGTTTTAGATGTTCGTGGTCGAGGTTTGTCATCTTCAGGTGATCATCTTCAGTACGATACTGAAACATGCGTGAACGATATTTTGGCTTTCGTCGCAGCATTGGAACTTACTGAATATCATTTGGTCGGGCATTCGATGGGGGCGCGTTTTGCAATTCGTTGTGCTTCGCAACATCCACAAGGTTTAAAGAAAATCGTACTGATTGACCCACCTGTTTCTGGTCCAAATCGCCGTGCTTATCCAAGTCAGTTGCCGTGGTATGTCGATTCTATTCAGCAATCTATCGAAGGTATGGATGCTGAAGAGATGAGAAAATTCTGCCCGACATGGACTTTGGAACAACGTCAATTACGTGCTGAATGGCTACATACGTGTTATTTACCCGCAATTGTCAAAGCGTTTAATGATTTTCATGATGTTGATATTCATCAATATATTCCACAAATTTCAGTGCCTGCTTTGCTTATGGTTGCAGGTAAGGGTGGCGTGATTCAGGCAGATGATATTGATGAGATTCAGAAGCTTAATCCAAATATATCGCTCAGTCATGTAGAGAATGCAGGTCATATGATCCCTTGGGATGATGAACAAGGCTTTTATCAAGCATTCGGTGATTTTCTAGATCAGTCAATTATTTAAGGAAGAAATAAGTCATGGAAAAGATATATAAAATTGGTCAAATCGTACCAAGTTCGAATACGACAATGGAAACTGAAATTCCTGCGATGTTAAAAGCTCGTCAACTCATTCGCCCTGAAAAGTTTACTTTTCACTCAAGTCGTATGCGTATGAAGCATGTGAAAAAAGAAGAATTGGCTGCGATGGATGCTCAATCTGATCGTTGTGCATTAGAGCTTTCAGATGCACGAGTGGATGTATTGGGATATGCATGTCTTGTTGCAATTATGTCGATGGGTATTGGTTACCACCGTGAGTCTGAAAAGCGTTTGCATCAAGTGACGATCGACAATGATGCAGCAGCACCGATTGTGACGAGTGCTGGTGCTTTGGTGGAAGGCTTAAAAGTCATGAATGCTAAGAAAATTGTTGTGGTGACACCGTATATGAAACCATTAACAGAGTTGGTGGTGGACTATATTAAAGCTGAAGGTTTTGAAGTGTTGGATTACGTCGCTTTAGAAATTGCAGACAATATCGCTGTGGCACAACATGATCCAAATAATTTGCCTGAGATTGTTCAAAAGCTGAATTATCAAGATGCTGATGTCATTGTGCTGTCCGCATGTGTACAGATGCAATCTCTTCCAGCGGTGGCAAAAGTAGAAGCATTAACTGGTAAACCAGTAATTTCTGCTGCAATTGCAACTACTTATCAAATGCTAAAAGCATTGAATCTTGAGCCAGTTGCGCCAGGTGCTGGTGCGCTATTGTCTGGTGCTTATGCATAGTTGGAGGTCGAGATGTCTCAGCAAAATGTACAAGAAAATTTACAGAGCAACTATCAAGGTGTTTGGGGAAATAGAATTGGTTTTGGTAAAAAACCAGTACTTCTCCTTGTAGATTTTATGCAGTCTTATACCACCGAAACAGAGCCTCTTTTTGCACCAGACGTGATCAAAGCGGTGCAAGAAACCAAAGACATTTTAGAGCTCGCTCGTGAACAAGACATATTGGTGATTCACACCAATATTTTGTATCACCCTAATCAACTTGATGGGGGAATGTGGGTCAAAAAGTCACCCGTAATGGCAGCCATGGTTGCAACAAATCCTGCGACGCAATTTTGCCCTGAGGTTAAGCCACTGGATGGCGAATTAGTGATCACAAAAAACTATGCAAGTGCTTTTTTTGGCACAAGTTTAGCATCTATTTTAAGCACTCAAGCCATTGATACTATTGTAATTGTTGGTTGTTCTACAAGCGGTTGTGTACGTGCTACAGCAGTGGATTCTGTACAACATGGTTTTAGAACAATTGTGGTTCGTGAATGTGTGGGTGACCGTCATCAAGCACCGCATGAGGCCAATTTATTTGATATCGATAGTAAGTATGGGGATGTTGTGTCTAAGCAAGAAACTGTCGATTATTTTCAAAAAATCAAAGTGATTAAATAGATACATAGTGATGAAAAATATTATGCTTATGATCACAAGCCGAGGGGAATAGTGCAATGCGGGATTAAATCTGATCATTAGTCAAATGAGGAGAGGAGTACCTAATTGGCTGAAAAATATGATCAATTGCATTGTATCAATTTTAAACTTGGTTTGTTATCTAAAAGGAGTTAGATATGTCTGCCAATGTTATCGTTTCTGAATCTATTGGAAAGGTAAGTTATACCGAACAGGAAGTTAAAGTTTATAAAAAAGTGATTTGGAAACTTATTCCTTTTTTATGCTTTTGTTATATTGCGGCCTATTTGGATCGTATTAATGTCGGCTTAGCAAAGTTACATATGCTGAGCGACATTCACCTCAGCGAAGCAGCTTTTGGTTTAGGCGCAGGGCTGTTTTTCGTTGGTTATATTCTTTTTGAAGTACCAAGTAATCTGGTGATGGAAAAAGTTGGGGCAAAAATTTGGATTGCTCGAATCATGATTACTTGGGGAATTCTTTCTGGCTTGACGATGTTTGTCACCACACCTATGCAATTTTATGTTTTACGCTTTTTGCTAGGGGCCGCTGAAGCAGGCTTTTTACCGGGTGTTTTGTATTATTTAACCACTTGGTTTCCAACCTATTATCGTGGAAAAATTATTGCTTTGTTCATGATTGGCTTACCTCTCGCTGTGATTATTGGTAGCCCGCTCTCTGGATGGATTATGGGAGCATTTGATCAGGTTCATGGATTTACAGGTTGGCAGTGGTTGTTCTTTTTAGAGGCTATTCCAAGTGTATTATTAGGAATTTTAACTTTTAAAATGTTACCGAACCATTTTTCAAAAGCAAAATGGTTAAATGAAGAAGAAAAGCACATTATTGACAGTAATTTAAAGAAAGATCTCGAGGGAAATTCATCTGCTAAAGAAAAGCATAGCTTTAAAGATGGTTTTTTTAATCTCAATATTTTGAAATTAGGTGCAATTAATTTCTCTATGTTGCTGTGTACTTACTCGATGGGATTCTGGTTGCCGACATTCATTAAGAATACTGGCATGACGGACGTTTTCCACATTGGATTGTTGGTTGCGATTCCAAGCATTATCGGTTTGGTTGCAATGTTATTGATTGGTCGCAGTTCAGATAAATTTAGAGAGCGTCGTTGGCATCTCGTTATTCCATTTGTACTGGGTTCAATCGCATTATTTTTCACACATATGTTTAGTGCCAATATTGTGATGACCTTGGTTCTATTCTCAATCGCAGCAATTGCAACAACAGGGACTATTCCTGTGTTTTTCAGCCTTCCAGCAACTTTCTTATCAGGTACAGCAGCAGCAACTGGTTTTGCACTGGCTTGTTCAATCGCCAATTTAGCAGGCTTAGTGAGTAATACACTTGTGGGTTATGCCATCCAAATTACGGGTCGGCCTGAAGGTGCTTTGATGGTATTTGCTGTGTGCCTGCTACTGAGTTGTCTGATCGTTTTATCCTTACCGAAAGCTTTAGTGAATAAATAATTGAACAATTTGATTGGGCAAATAATTCAAAAAATTATTTGCTAAGGGGAAATTCATGTCTAAAAAAAGTTATTTGAGCATATTTATCGGTTGTTTGATGTCAATGAATGCCTTTGCAGAAGCGCAAGGGACACCATTTAAATGGCAAACTGAAGATGGTTCTAAATCTTTAGAGGTCGGTGGTTTTATCCGAGCTAACTATCGTGATGAGCGTTGGGACAGTGACAATAATGGTAAGGTTTTATTTGATAATGCGCGTTTAAATGTCAAAGGGAAATATGATCAATTTTACTTAGATACCAGTTACGCATTTCAAGATGATCATAAGCGATCTATTGAACATGCTTTTGTAGGGTATAAACCAAATGAAAATAATGACATTCAAGCAGGTATTATTTACAAACCATTTGCCATCTACCCATTTCCTGAACATGCTTGGACATTTCAAATTCCATTCTTTTTAGGATTTGCAGACAGTGTTGCACCCGGTGTGAGTTGGAAAAACTCTAGTGATGATTATGATCTGACATTGGCCTATATGCCAATCATGAGTAATGGTAGTGCTCGTTATGCACCTGAAGCAGGTTCAGCCGATGATCTCGATTATGTTTTACCTAACCAGAAGCAATATCTGAACGAAAAGCGCAATCAGGTGAATGTTCGAGTCGCCAAAAAACTTAATTATGACTTTGGTAAGCAAGAGTTTGGACTGAGTGGTGCATATTCTCAGTTGCACAATAAAGCGACCGATGATGATGGCAGTTATTACGCACTTGGCTTACATGCTTTAAATAATTATGGCAAATGGGATTTTCAAACATCAGCGATTCACTATAAATATGATGCAAAAAATCCAACAGGTGTCGATGACGATAAAATATTGATGCAGTCCAATGGATTAACACCTGCATATTTTGTTGCTTCTGAGGGGACAATTGGTATTTTTAATATTGGTTATACCCAACCTGTAACAAGCAAATATTTTCCGAATTTAAAATCTGTAAAATTTTACAATGATTACAGTATTTTAATGAAGGATCGTTCTGATTGGGCAGATTCACAAATGGATACTTTTGGTGTGCAATTTAATGCGATGCCTTTCTTGATCTGGGTTGATGGCAGTGTAGGAAAAAATGTGAATGTGTTGGGTGGTGCGAAAAACTCTACCGGTTATACCTCGGCAAACTCTGATTATAGTAATGATTGGAAGTTTAGATGGAATATTAACATTGGTTATAACTTCTAAAGTTTGAGATTGTAAATTTAAGTGTGAAATTTATGGAACTGCAACTATAGATTAAAAGTTAGGTTGTAGCTTCCGTAATTTCCATTGATTCAGCAGAGGTGAGTGAGGTTCAATTTTTCCCATCATATTTATATTATTCAATGTAATAGTTTTCCTTTTATTTGTGTCTTTAGCTTATTTAAATATAGACAGTGTTAATCAGCTCAAGACACCGAGTGGAACGACGGAGGAATTCGTTCGATGTTTGGGTTGAATGGTTAAGTCATTAGTTTGATTTGTCTTAAGCATTATTTTTTTGGGTCAATTCTTTTTAGTTGATGATCCTATAGTTCAAAGAATCAACACTAAAATGTCAAATGGATAAAGCACTACGGTGAGTGCTTTATTTTAAAATCCTCAAATTTTACACGGTTCAGTTTTTAAAAAATAAATACCTATAGCAAGTCCAAGCAATGCAGAGATGATGGAACCAATCAGAACCCCGAGTTTTGAAGCATCCATTAAAATAGGGTCTAGTTGAAATGCTAGTGTTGCAGTGAAAATAGACATGGTAAAACCAATACCTGCGAGGCAGCTGACCAACAGTAACCATCTATAATTAAACGTCGCTGGAAACTGCGCAATACCGATACGGACACAAAGCCAAGTGATCAGAAAAATTCCGAGTGGTTTGCCTAAAATTAGGGCTATGGAAATCCCTGTAATGACGGAGTAAACACCTGTATAATCAAAATTGATTTGGGTCAAGTTAACACCAGCATTGGCTAGAGCAAATAACGGCATAATTAGAAATGCAACCCAAGGTGAAAAAGCATAGCTGACACGGTTGACGGGGCTGTGTAATTCACGGTTTGCCAGTTGTAATTTTTTAGAAGATTCTACGCAGTCCTGTTGTTTTTTGATTTGCTCATAAGCCGCTTTTATTCCGTTAAATCCATGTTGGCTAGACGGACGAACAGCAACAGGGGTTAACAGTCCGAGGATTACACCAGCAAGTGATGGATGTACACCTGTGATGTATAATCCATACCAGATTAGGCAAGCAGGAACAGCATAGGGTAGCATGGAAAAAATGCCCATACGTTGCATGATAAAGACCAGTAATAATCCCATGACAACAAAAATTGCACCAGTAGCATTCAGACCTGAAGAATAGAATAGCGCAATAATAAGTACTGCGATAATGTCATCAATAATGGCGAGAGTGAGCAGAAAAATTCGAGCAGAAGCAGGAATTCTTTTACCCAATAAAGCGAGGATGCCTACTGCAAAGGCAATGTCGGTGGCGGTTGGAATCGCCCAACCTTGATGTGCCTGACCAGCAGATAAACTAATACTCAGATAAATCAGCGCAGGAACAATAACACCACCGCAGGCTGCGATGACAGGTAGATAGGCAGATTTTAGATCAGCCAAAGTACCATCATGAATTTCTTTGCGTACCTCAACCCCTACAGCTAGGAAAAACAGAGTCATCAGCACATCATTAATAATAAAATGTAGGTCTGTTTTTATTTCAATAGAACCTAAGCTAAAAGCGATTTGGGTGTGTAAGAAAGCTGCATAACTGTCAGCATATTGTGAATTTGCCCATACTAGGGCAATTGCAGTAAATAACAATAAAATTGCACCACCAATGGCTTCTATGCCGCGAATCAGTTGATAATACTGCATTCCTCTTTCAGTGATTTTTTGCAGAGGATGTATTTTGTATGATGAATTCTGAATCATTTCGGATTCCTTCCCTGAATTGCGCGCGAATTTAAATAAACCGTGAAATCCACTGTCTGACGTCATCAAAACTGCTGAAATCGTCAATACTCCGAACTTGTACTTCTGGCATTACGGTACCAATCATTTTACTTAAGGCATTGCCTGGACCAATTTCGAGAACGATGTCTGGCTGATATTCCTTAAGTGTTTCCAAGCAACGGTACCAATCTAGTGGGTGATCAATTTGCTGAGACAAAATAGGCAAAGCTTGAGTATAAGAAAAATATTTTTGTCCCTCACTGGCACTAATCACAGGAAGTTCCATGCGACCTATGGGCAATTGATGACAATAATTGGAGAACTGTTCAGCGGCATTTTTTAAAAATGAAGTATGAGAAGGTACAGAAACTTTCAGTCTATTGACCTGCTGTGCCCCTTGTTCATTGGCCGCTTGAATTAATTGATCTATGCGTTGGACAGGGCCTGCGACAATATAGTGTGTTTCATTTAATCGGATGGAAATTTCTGTCTTTGTTCTTTCCAACAGGGGTAATAATTGATTTCGGTTTAGCCCTTGTATGGCAGCCATGCCACAGCGGGTATTCGTTTGTTGGCTCATCAGTTTAGCTCTGATAGAGATCAACTCGAAAGCCTGAGCAAATGGTAGAGATGAGCTACAACAGAATGCGCTGGCTTCACCCAATGAATAACCTGCAAGAAATTCAGGTTGTGGTAAGTACTCACGAATCTGTTGCCATCTTAAATATTGCAATGCAAAAATAAGGGGTTGTGCAATCGTGTTTTCAAAAATAGCTTCCTGCTCAGTTTTTGTTTGCTCAAGTTGTGTAGACTCAAGCTGATTCATGAGCGACTTTAGCTGTGTAGTTAAGCCGTATTGTGAAGCTTGATCTTGAATTTCATGAAGGTGCTGGACAGATTGCAGACCCTGTCCACTAAAAATCACGGCAAAGTTCATGTTCCACCTTATGAAAAAATAGGGTAATCCCGAGTAGGTCTGCACTGCCACCAGGACTCAGGCGATGCTCAGTAAAATAATAATTGATTTGTTTGAGTTTATTTTCCCAATCGGCCTGAAGAACGCCACCATCTTTCAGAAATTGTTGAGTCATTTCCTGAACAATAAACAAAGCACTCATGCCTCCCCGCCAAACAATATTGGTATCGGGCAATTGGCTGATGAGAGTCAGTAAGGTTTGAACAGATGCCTTGTTGTGACAACCTGTTGTTACGAGAGTAGATTGAAAGCAGGGTAGAGCAAGCTGCTTAATAATTTGGAAGCCATGTGCCACCTGTTCAATCGCACCTGAAATGCCATATTTTTTACGCATTTGTTGGCCATGGCTGTTAGGATTTCTGCTCAGGTTTTGTAGCAGATCTTCTTGCCAGTTGAGCATAATCTGCTGGCAGATATTTTCAGCATTCAAAGGGAGATTTTGTCTGAAACACTGCCCTAGACCAGCACTTGCGAAGCCCAGATTAAAAATTGCACCTTTATGCGTGTTAACTTGATCGGTTGCTCGCATCATGCGTTGTTCACACTGGATGCCTGCTTGTTGTAAGGATTGAAAAGGTTGTTGATGAAAACCATATTCAAACAGTGTTGCATAATATCCTTGCATAGCATGGATGCTGGTCTCGAATAGGGCATAGTCCATATCATCATGACTACCTTGGCTCGATGGGCAGACTAGACCTGGTTTAAGCTCAAGACTCACTTCTTCATGTAGTGCCGATAGTGCAAGTTGGTCGATATGTGCCGCTAGGCCGTGAACAAGTTGCTGACGTTCAGGCTGGGCAAGTGCGATATTGCTGTAATTCATATAGGTTCCCTCCTAGTATTTCAGCAATTTTTTGCAAACGAATTTCGTATAATTCTTTAACAATCAAAGTATCTTGTTGGTGATTCAAGGCGAAAATCAGTTCATTGAATGAAAAATTTTGCGCAGTAGGTAGTGCAATTTCTCCATCAATGGTGATAGAAATCTGTATTTTCAGTTGTTCGATTGCCTGAATAATTTGCGGAAGTTTATTCATCTCATTCACTTCAATTAGTAGATCTAGATCAGACTGAGCATGAACAAAATTTTCTTTATACAAATATTGGTTGGCATAAGAACCGTAAACCTGTACAGAACAGGACATTTGTTCCATCTTTTGTATAAATGCCTGTAACAATGCCTGCGTTTGCGTGTCTAGGTTTTCAGCAATCACAGAAAGCAAAGGTGGTTTATGACTCTGTACTGGCACAGTATCCAGTGCCAAAGCAACACGATATTTTCGCCCATCTATGAAACAACTGACCGCCACTTTGAAATAGTCTACAGATTCCTGACGGCATACGGTAAATGGTATATTTTGCTCAATCATCTGGTGTATTTTCTGTTGTATAGACACAGCAAGAGATGTATCGAGAAACCTAAATGTCTCATTTGCTTGTAGATAAATCAGATGGTGGCGGTTCATATCACGACCTCTCTAAGCTGAAAGTACAGCCTGTACGATATCGTTGCACAAATGGCGACCTTGCCTTTGCTGGGCAAGAGTGCCTCGGTCATCATTTAGATATTGATCAATCTGAGTCTGTTGCTGCTGGATTGCATCGGGTACTAAATTTTCATCTAATGTATGCCAAATGGCAGAAATAGCGCCCATTTTGTAGAAGTTTTCTACACCTGGTGCAAAAATAGCAGAGCTTTGAGACAGTTCTTTCAAGCGTTCAACTGGAATTTTAGTTACGCGCGACATCGCATTTAAATCCATGACCTTGACCTGACTTTGTTCTAGGGCAAAGACTTGGTTGGACATCAGACCATAAGACAAGAAGCCTCCACTGACAGCTTCTCCCAAAATTATGGCAAGGTTAGGATGCTGTTTTCTGCGCAGTAAATCCACGCAACTTGCCAGATGAGCAAAGGTTCTGTTCAGACACAATAGTTCATCAGAGCGAGATAAAGCCTGCCCTTGTGTATCTACAATAAAAACCACAGGTGTCTGCGCATCTTCAGCAATAATATTAAGTACTTCAGATGCAATTTGCATCGCGATTTGTTGATTGATCGGTGCAGAATTTACAGTACCTACAATGCGAACTTTACCTACAGCAGTTTGCGCTGAACCACAGATAAAATGTCCCTGAATGTCATAGTTCAGATCATGTGGAAACAGCTGTTTCAGAATCATTTCAGTTTCCATATTAAACTCCTTGTTTAATCTGAGTCACTTCGGCTGCACTGAGCATTGGAATCTGTTCAGCATGTTCAATATTCATGCCTTTCCAAATTTCTAGACCATCTTTTTGACCGAACCAGCGTGTGTATTGTTCCTCAAGAGATTGCTGCTTTTGCAACAGTGTTTCGAGGTTCAGTATGTCTGAATCCTTTTTTTGACTTGTTTCTGAGAGTGCATGGATAATGCCATCTCTGATGTCATCGGTATCATCTTCAGTTAGCTGTTGTACATGATTGAGTAGATAACGATGTTTGCCACCCGTCACTCGCCATACCAATGCACGGTCTTTGGAGTCAAACTCTTCTACACCTTTGACGGTTTCAATGACTTCAGGTCCAGAAAGTGCAAGACGACCTTCTTCAGACATGATGATATGACTGCTTAGACACGCGCTGATGCCCATGCCACCAAATGCGCCACAAGTGCCACCAATGACAGTGATGATAGGGATGCCCGCATTTCTGACTTTAAGCATTGCCCGCATAATTTCAGAAATGGCAATCAACCCCGCATTGGCTTCGTGTAGGCGTACACCACCAGAATCGACAAGGAAGATAACCGCAGATGACTGGTCTTGAATGGCTTTTAGCAATAAGCCAACCACTTTAGCGCCGTGAATCTCACCCACAGCACCACCCATAAACTGACCTTCTTGGGCAATAATATGTACAGGTGAGCTTTGGATACGAGCTGTACCAATAATCACGCCATCATCAAAACTGCCAGGAATATCAAGTGCTTTTAAATTAGGGCTGAGTTCAACAGTTCCAGGTTTAAGGAACTCGGTGAAACTGCCTTGATCCACGATACTGTTGATTCGGTTGCGTGCTGTTTTTTCATAAAAACTTTTTTTAATCATCTTATGCATGTTCGCCATCCTTCAGCATTGCAACAGCCTGACTTAAACGTAAACTGACCACAGCAGGTGTTGCACCCATATCATTCAGCTGAAATTTCAGACCACCCACTGCATGTCGATTACAAAACTCTGTCAGCACTGCATGCCATACTGTTTGAAATCCAGTCGCAGACGTATTGACTGAAATTTCACAGGT
Source organism: Acinetobacter sp. WCHAc060033 (assembly GCF_004209125.1). Taxonomy (NCBI): domain Bacteria; kingdom Pseudomonadati; phylum Pseudomonadota; class Gammaproteobacteria; order Moraxellales; family Moraxellaceae; genus Acinetobacter; species Acinetobacter sp. WCHAc060033. Next base: position 109,132 of record NZ_SGSW01000009.1, read on the forward strand.
CTGATGGTCTTGCAATGGGCTGACCAATACTTCCAAATTACCTGAACCAACTACACCACAAATCATATTGTGTTCAGCCTGCGCTGCGTGTGTGGAGGAAAGTTTAAAATTTAATAGTTCCATATTATTTGCTCCATCATCACCAATTTCTAAAACGACTTGGTGGGGAATACATACCTTCAGACCATTTCACCAAATCTTTAATAGACTGAGCTGCAAGTAGGTCACGTGTTGCTTTGGATGGGTCAATGCCAAGATCTTCAGGACGTTGAATGATTCCTCTTTCACGGAGTTCTTCAACTTTTTGATGATCACGCTTCATCCCTACAGGGGTGTAACCTGCTACACCGCGAATGGCTTGTTCACGTTCTTCTGCTGTACGACAAAGCAGTAAATTGGCAATGCCTTCTTCAGTGACAATGTGTGTGACATCTTCGCCGTAAATCATAATCGGTGGAAAATCACTACCCATTTTATCTTGGAGTTGCCATGCATCTAGATCTTCAACAAAGACAGGGTGCATATGTTCACGATAAGTTTCTACCAGCTGTACGACAAGTTTTCGACCTTTAATGGCTTTGCCATCTACAGCCTCTTTACCCGCTTTGCTATAAGCATAACTAGAATGGCGACGTCCATGTGGATCAGACCCCATGTTCGGTGCGCCACCAAAACCAGCTATACGATCAACGGTGGCCGTTGAGCTATTACCTTGCAAATCAATTTGTAGCGTAGAGCCAATAAATAAGTCACAGGCGTATAGTCCAGCAGCTTGAGAAAAGGCTCGGTTGGAACGCATACTTCCATCTGCACCAGTAAAGAAAATATCTGAACGGTTACGGATGTATTCCTCCATGCCGACTTCAGAGCCAAAACTGTGAATGGATTCTACAAAACCACTTTCGATAGCAGGAATCAGGGTTGGATGTGGATTCAGTGCCCAATTTGTACAAATTTTCCCTTTTAAATTTAAATCATTAGCAAAAGTTGGTAATAATAGCTCGATAGCTGCTGTATCAAAGCCGATACCGTGATTCAGACGCTGAATTTGATAGGGTGCATAGATACCTTTAATGACCATCATTGCCATTAAAATTTGCACTTCGGTAATTTGTGCAGGGTCACGGGTAAATAATGGTTCAATATAGTTTTGTTTAGGACTAATAATAAAGAAGTCAACCCAGTCGGAAGGAATATCTACGCGAGGTACGTGATCAACTAGTTCATTGACCTGCGCAATAACAATGCCACTCTTAAATGCGGTTGCTTCCACAATGGCTGGGGTATCTTCGGTGTTGGCACCTGTATATAGATTGCCTTGAGCATCTGCCGAATGTGCGGTAATCAGGCAGACATTCGGTGTTAGATCAATAAAGTAACGACCATATAATTCCAGATAGGTATGGATCGAACCAATCGAAATTTTCTGTTGCTGTACCAGTTGAGCTAAGCGCAGACTTTGTGGTCCTGCAAAAGAAAAATCAACTTTAGAAGCAATCCCTTTTTCAAATACATCGAGATGACTAGGTAGTGCCAATACAGATTGCAAAATATGCAGATTATTCAATATTTCAGGGTTGCACTGACTTAGAGTTTTGGATAAGAAATCAGCTTGTTTCTGGTTGTTGCCTTCTTGACAAACTTTGTCACCACAGGAGATGACCGTTTCAAGCAATTCAACTGCACGTGAATGAGCAACTTGTTTTTCAAATCCCTTTTGGCTTGCTTGTTCAAGTTTCTGTAAACGTTTGGATTTTTGACTGTTCCATATCCGCTTGTTGATCATATTATTCATTTCATCACCTGATGTTTAACCAAAAATTGCATTGACTGTCAGGAAAAATATAGACGGGCCGAGTAAGCAACCTAAGCCTGTATAGAATGTCGCAACCAATGCGCCATAAGGGACAAGGCGAACATCTGTACCTGCAAGACCAGCAGCTGTACCACTGGTTGTACCAGCCATACCACCAAAAATCATGGCTGAACGAGGGCTTTTTAGGTACATGAATTTAGCGAGGAGAGGAGTACCTACCATGAAGAAAACGGATTTGATTAGTCCAATCGCAATAGAGAGCGCAATGACTTCTGAACTTGCTCCAATTGCTGTGCCTGTAATTGGGCCAACAATATAAGTCATGGCACCAGCACCAATTGTAGTCATCGAAATTGGATCTTTGTAACCCATCATCCAAGCAACGCCAGCACCCGCAACAAACGGGATGATACAACCCAATGCAAGAGCGATCATGCCTACCTTGCCTGCTTTTTTTACTTCTTTTACATCGACTTCAAATGCTGTGGAAGCAATAGCTAAGTCACGTAACATCGCGCCACCTAACAGGGCGAATCCTGAAAAAATGGCAATATCTGAAACACCTTTAGAACCTTCTGTATATACACCTGCAAAATAGGCAATCACCAGACCGAGGGTAATGGCTATCGCAGAGCTTTGAAGTTTCCCACCAGTCAAATATTTTGACAGCAGATGGGAAATAAACATCATCAGCCCTGTTACTGCGAGTGCTGTGACCAGTGCATTTTTGGTCAGAACCTGAATTAGTACGTCCATACAATAACTCCCTGAATTCCTTTATATGTGAGGAGTGCGAGGCTTAAGCTTCAGCCGGTTGATTTGTTTGTTCAGAAGGCCACTCATAACTGTGATAGTCATTGCTTAGTTTATTTAGCCAGCGAATAACCAATACTGTTGCAACTAGAGAAATAACGGCAACGATCACGCCAACCATGCCACCAGACATTGCTGCGACAACATTTTGTCCAGCGGACATTGCAACTACGATTGGGATATACATGCCTGACCAATACAACACACCAAATTGAGTGACCTGAGGCAGATACCCTTTTTTTGCCAACAGTTCCTTACTGGCAATCAATAGAATCATGGCGATAGCAACCCCACCAACATTGGCTTTTACACCGAGTAAGATTCCAAGCGTATTTCCTAGATAGTCACCTAGCAGATGACAGATTGCGAGTAATGCTGTTCCGTAAATAATCATCTTGATCCTCCATGGACTGAGATTTAGTAGTAATAAACATCCTTATATTTTGTTATAGTTATATCTGGAATGTATTCAAATAACAATACGTTTGTACTCAAAAAGCAAAATATTGTATACAAAATGGTGTGAAATGAATTTAATCAAAGACTTACCTTTATCCATGCAAGTGAGTAAAAAAATAGAGGATGATATTATCTTTGGACACTTTTTACCGGGAACTAAACTCGATGAAGCTGAGCTATGTGAACGCTATGGAGCATCAAGAACTCCTATTCGTGAGGCTTTAAAGCTGTTAGCTGCTGAGGGGCTTGTGGAAATTCGACCACGACGGGGCGCTATCGTACCTGCAGTGAACCCGATGACATTGTGTGAAATGTTTGAAGTGATGGCTGAGTTAGAAGGGATGTGTGGACGACTTGCAGCTAGACGGATACAAGAAAATGAAAAAAGTAAGCTTTTGGAGTTACACAAACGTTGTGCTGAATATCTAGAGTCGGGTGATTCTGAAAACTATTATGAAATGAATCGGCAGTTCCATTTCCAAATCTATGCTGCAAGTCATAATAGCTTTTTGATTGAGCAGGCGGGAAGTTTGCATAAAAGGTTACATCCATATCGTCGCTTGCAGCTTCGAGTTAGCAACCGTATGAGCAATTCTTTTACTGAACATGAAGGTATTGTCGAAGCAATTATCAATGGTAATGAAGTTGAGGCTGAACGTCTATTGCGTGAACATGTTGTGATACAAGGGCAAAAATTTACTGATTTAATTGCGACGATCAATACTTATGGAAAATGAGTTGAGTGTGTCGAGTGATTGCAAAAGTAACGAGACACATTGCTTTTCGATATTTTAGGTGAATGATGGTAAAAGCACTTAAATCTTGGCAAGCTTGCGTAAGATCGATGATGCTAAATTATATTCAATTTGACTGATTGGCTGAAATTTGTGGTTATTTAGCATAGTTTATTGTGATTAGGCATATTTTGGTCACTAAAAATACAGCACATTAAAATTTGATCATGAATTTTTGTGAAGGTTTTTTTAACTTATCAGAGAAATATCTATTAAATCAACAATAAAAAAGCCCCAATCTTTCGATCAGGGCTTTTTGAATTTGGAGCGGGAAAGGAGACTCGAACTCCCGACCCCAACCTTGGCAATGTTCACAGACATAAAATACACTAAATAACATAATAGATATTCTAATAAACCCTATATATAACAGTTATATAAGTTTTTTATTTTGTGTGGTGTAATTTAAGGTGGGGTATTTTGATTTTTGGTCACTAATTTAAATGTAGTAATCAACAATAATAACCAACATATATCTTATCTTTTTAAAGGTATTTTACTATGTGGTAAATCATTGATTGGTAGTGGGAGCAGTTCAATTGGATCCGCAGCTTTCTCCTAGCTCTTTAAGATCCAAGATGCGATGATAACAATAGATGCCATGAATGGCATCATAAGAAGAATGGATGAGCTGTATAACCGCTTATCTTCAATAGTCCTACCTAGCTTTGTTGCATAAAGAATTTAAAGAGGTTTTGTTGCACAAACCTATCACTAAAGGCTTATTCTAAAATATAATTTTGAGATGAATAAGCCTACACCTAAAATCTACCGTACAACGAATTGGTCCACATATAACCGAGCCCTCATTAATCGAGAAAATATTGCCATTTGGTTTGACCCCAAAACACAATGGTACGCTCAACCAAAAAGCAAATATGGACGCAATCAAACCTATTCTGATGTAGCTATCCAATGCTGTTTAATGATTAAATCCATATTTCGTCTTTCTCTACGCATGGTCACAGGCTTTGTTCAAAGTCTAATTAAGCCGAGTGGCTTAGATTGGACTTCACCAGACTATTCGACACTGTGTAAAAGACAAAAGCATATCGATATATCGATTAACTATCAAAAAAGTAATGATGGACTACATTTATTCGTAGATTCAACTGGCATGAAATTTTTAGGTGAAGGTGAATGGAAGCGTAAGAAACATCAGCCTGAATACCGTCGTCATTGGCGTAAACTACATATTTGTATAGATGCTGAAACCCTTCAAATACGTGCAGTACAACTCACCACAAATAATGTCAGTGACTCACAAGTACTCGGTGATTTACTGGATCAAATTCCACCAAATGAACAAATAGATTCAGTCTATACCGATGGGGCGTATGACACAAAGTGCTGCAGACAAGTGATTTCAGATCGACAAGCACATGCCGTGATTCCACCAAGAAAGAATGCAAAGCCATGGAAAGATCAGAAATTGAGATCTATAGAGCGGAATGAGTTATTAAAAACAGTTAAGTGTCTAGGAAGAGCCCTTTGGAAAAAGTGGTCTGGTTATCATAGGCGAAGTTTGGTCGAAACTAAGATGCATTGCATCAAATTATTAGGCGATAAACTCTGCTCAAGGAATTTTGACAGCCAAGTGAATGAGATCCATGCACGCGTAGCTGTATTAAATAAATTTACAGAATTAGGCAGACCTCATACCCAAGTTGTAACTTAAATTTTAGCAAATTAGGAAACTTTACCTTCAAAGGCTTTATGCAACAAAGCCCTTTTGATATGTAAATATTATGGGAATGGTTTTAATTTCTAATTAAGATAAATTACTACACAGCTTACCAACGATGCTATCTGAACAAACTCCCCTATTTTTATAATCTATTTTATTAGCTTAAACGGTGGGGTAGTGTTAAATAAATTGTAAATTACATATATATTAACTACAAATGTGCAATAATTATGAGGAAGAGTGAATTTTATTACATTAATGATAGAGGCTTATGTTAATTATTAATGTGTTGCGGAGAGTTGTTAATGTATAAGGTTTTATTGCTTTTAGTTTTAATATGTATGGGGGGAACTGCTTGTGTATCAAATTATAGGCATCCCTCGGAGTTACGTTTTCAAGAAAAAAATACAAAGAATAATCAAATAATAAGTTTAAAAAGAGATGGGGTCTTATGTGCTGGTGATACAGAAGGAAATCAAAATTGCCCAATTGAATTTTATATCGATAGTATTAAAGCTGGAAATTTTTATATAAATAACTCGGCTCAATATTCATTAAAACCTGAGACGTATAATTTCAAAGTAAAAAACTGCACTGAAGCATCATGCCAGAGTTGTGATATTGACTTGAACGTAGGGCAGTTAGCGAGCAATGAATTAGTCCTATCTGTCAAAGCTGATGGTAAGCCTTTTATTTCCAATAATGGCCAGCCATTAAGTTGCGAGGTAAAACCACAGGTTGTTGCACAGGAGCATACAATTCGAGTGGATCTAGCAGCAGATACTTTATTTAAATTTGATGGTTCTTCTTTGAATGATTTATTACCAAAAGGCCGTCAAGAAGTACTAGACGTTGCATCGCAAATTCGCAACAACTTTGTTTCAGTGAGTCAAATTAAGTTAGTTGGCCATACAGATCGTTTGGGAAGTGATAGTTATAACAATCAATTGGGCCAAAACCGTGCAGATACGGTGCGTAACCTATTGATTCAAAATGGTGTGGTAGGGAATGTGATTTCGACAGCAAGTGCAGGCAAGCGTCAACCAGTGACTAATAGTTGTTTTGATGAAAAACAGTAGTCAGTTTGCCGCGAGAAGCATTACATGCATGTTTGCAGCCAGATCGCCGAGTAACGGTTGAAATTACAGGCTTATCTAAGTAATTAACATTTAAATCTAAGAATTATTTAATTTATCTATTGGGTGTGTGATGAGTAATTTTATAGTAATTGAAAAAGACTCTCTAAATAAAGTCAGTGTCAATGCTGAATGTATTGTTTTGTCTGAATCAAGTATTGTTCATACAAAAATGAATCGTGATGATGTTGCGGAATTCATTCGTGATGGAAATAATTTAATTTTAAAGCTCAAAAATGGAGAAGTTATTGTTATTGAGAACTTCTTTGTTGTAGATGCGGAAGGGGTTACATCAGATTTAGTTTTTGAAGAAGATGGTTGTGTTCTTTATTGGTTTGATGGTCTTTCTGGTTTTAAAGAAATTTCAGGATTAGAAGCATTATTACCAACAGTTGAGGGTAGTAAGCTTGTTGGATTGTTACCTTGGTTGGTGGGCGCGGGTGTTGTTGGTGGCATTATTGTTGGACAAGATGGTAATGATAAAAATATTCAGAAAGATACTATTAAACCTTTTGCACCGAGTGTGAGCTTAAC
>NZ_SGSW01000090.1:0-5587 GCF_004209125.1 Acinetobacter sp. WCHAc060033
CTCAAGGAGCTGCGCCTGCACGGCATGGCCACGGCCTGGGCGGAGTTGACTGCGCAGGGTGAGTCGAACACAGCCTCGTCCAAGTGGCTGCTCGAACACCTGCTGGAACAAGAGCACACAGATCGCGCCATGCGCTCGGTGAGCCACCAGATGAACATGGCCAAGCTGCCGATGCACCGCGACCTGGCCGGCTTCGACTTCAGCGCCTCCAGCGCAGACGCTCGTTTGATCAGCGAACTGGCCAGTCTGGCCTTTACCGACACCGCGCAGAACGTGGTGCTGATCGGTGGGCCTGGCACCGGTAAAACCCACCTGGCCACTGCGCTGGCCGTGTCCGGCATCACCCGGCACGGCAAGCGCGTGCGCTTCTACTCCACGGTCGATCTGGTCAATCTGCTGGAGCGCGAAAAGCACGACGGCAAAGCCGGGCGGATCGCCCAAGCTCTGCTGCGCATGGATCTGGTCATCCTCGACGAACTGGGTTATCTGCCCTTCAGCCAGGCCGGCGGTGCGTTGCTGTTTCACCTGCTATCCAAGCTGTACGAACACACCAGCGTGGTGATCACCACCAACCTGAGCTTCGCCGAATGGTCGAGCGTGTTCGGCGACGCCAAGATGACCACCGCCCTGCTGGATCGGCTGACCCACCACTGCCACATCGTCGAAACCGGTAACGAGTCCTATCGCCTGCAACACAGTAGCTTGGCGGCCCAGGCCAAGATCAAATCACGGGAGCGAAAGCGTAAGGGCGGCCAGGAACCGGAGGACGATGAGCCGTTCTGATTTCATGGCGACGACGGCCTGCTACATGGCTGCGTGTGGCAGGTCTTAAACAACTGAACTGGGCTAGCGAAGGAGTGGGGGCAACAGCAGCTGCGCTGGTAGACTTATCCACAGTTGCTGGTAACAAAATCAGCAATCCGCCCTGGGTCAAATTTCAATCGGCAGGGTGGGTCAATTTTCCATCAGCGCCAACACACTAAGCAACCATCAGAAAATTTTGACTGTACGCCAAAAAATTCGCATCTACCAGCATCTAAACAGGCGTTGTTGATTATCATAAAACACTGACACTGTATTATATAATCGTGCTTTTGTGTTATTTTTTTAATATTTACTGATTACGTACTTGCTTAACCACTCAGTTGCGCTAGAATTAATAGACGCGAAATTTAAATCTCTAATTTTCCAACACTTAGTAAAACCTCGTTTGCCATCCCACTACCATTGTAGGAGCAAATCAGGAGACATAAAAAATTAGCGGTAGCGTGCCTGGCCCTCTAGATAAGTATTGGAGACTGTAATGAAGTTTGAAAAGTCACAGACAGCAATCGACCACCTGACTCCCGAGCAACACCGAATTACCCAGGAGGCGGGCACCGAAAGGCCCTTCACGGGCGAGTACAACGACAACAAGGAGCCTGGCATCTACGTCGACATAGTGTCGGGAGAGCCACTGTTCGCTTCGACGGACAAGTTCGATTCGGGTACTGGCTGGCCCAGCTTCACCAAGCCGATCGTTTCGGCAAACGTGAACGAGGTGCGGGACAGCGCACACGGCATGGTCCGGACGGAGGTCAGGTCAGTACACGCAGACAGTCATCTCGGCCATGTGTTCCCCGATGGTCCTTCCGACCGCGGCGGTCTGCGGTACTGCATCAACTCAGCGTCCCTTCGCTTCATCCCGCGCGACGAGATGGAGTCCGAGGGATACGGTGAATATCTCGATCAAGTAGAGGAGGCTTAACATGCATCAGCGCGCTGTTCTCGCAGGAGGATGTTTCTGGGGCATGCAGGATCTGATCCGCAAGCGGCCCGGCATCATCTCGACCCGTGTGGGTTACACGGGCGGCGATATTCCGAACGCCACGTATCGTAATCACGGCACGCATGCCGAGGGGATCGAGATTGTCTTCGACCCGACAGTGACGAGCTACCGGAACATCCTGGAATTCTTCTTCCAGATCCACGATCCGACGACGCTGAACCGCCAGGGCAATGATCGTGGGCTCTCCTACCGGTCGGGCATCTATTATGTCGACGAGGAGCAGAAGCGCGTCGCCGAGGATACGATCGCCGATGTGGATGCCTCGGGGCTGTGGGATGGCAAAGTGGTGACCGAGGTCCAGCCGGTCGGCGAGTTCTGGGAGGCCGAGCCCGATCACCAGGATTATCTGGAGAAGCGCCCGGGCGGCTACACCTGCCACTTCGTCCGTCCCGGCTGGGTGCTTCCGAAGCGCCAAAAGGTTGACGACGTACAGCCAGCGGCCGGGACCGCGGCGGAATAGGCTTCACTGCCGTTGCCACTGCGCCGGTCCGGTCCGCAATCTTCGTGACCGCGTCGTTCAGCGACGCGGTCATCGAACCCTACTTCAGAGTGACGGCTCGTTCCAGTCAGTCGCCATCGCAACACCAGGATCGCAGATTTATGCCAGACCTCTCGTCCTTTCCGATCACGCAGCGCTGGCCGGCATCTCATCCCGATCGCCTGCAACTCTACGCAGCCCCTACGCCCAATGGCGTCAAGGTCTCGATCATGCTTGAGGAGACTGGCCTGGCGTACGAGCCCCACCTGATCGACATCTCGAACAACGAGTCGAAGGATCCGGCGTTCGTGTCGCTGAACCCGAACGGACGCATACCGGCGATCATCGATCCGGCTGGCCCTGACGGTAGACCCATCGCCTTATGGGAATCCGGTGCGATCCTCCTCTATCTGGCCGACAAGACGGGTCAGTTCATCTCCACCGAACCAGGCCAGCGTTACGAGACCCTAGCGTGGGTGTTCTTTCAGATGTCGGCCATCGGGCCGATGTTCGGACAGCTAGGCTTTTTCCTGCGATTTGCCGGCAAGGACTATGAGGACAAGCGACCTCGGCAGCGCTTTGTTGATGAATCCAGGCGTCTTCTCGGGGTCCTGGATCACCGGCTGGAGGGCCGCGAATGGATTGTCGATGATTACTCGATCGCGGACATTGCGACGTTTGGCTGGGTGAATGCGCTGGTCGAATTCTACGCAGCGGGCGACATCCTCGGCCTAAGTAGCTATTCGAACGTGCAGGCATGGCTCGAACGCGGGCTGGCGCGACCGGCTGTACAGCGTGGCCTGCGAATTCCTGCGAGGCCTGCATGACCATTATCGCCGCATATTATTACAACGAAGGTAAGCGAGTCCGTGAAATCAGGCTCGATGAGCACGTCGAACTAAACGAGAATCGCTCGGGCTTCTGCTGGATCGCGCTTAGCGAGCCCACCGCAGACGAACTCAGCGCGATCCAGACGACGTATAACCTCCATCCTTTGGCGATCGACAACGCCATGCACCCGCTGTGCCCGCCCAAGCTCGAGGTCTACAACGATGAGTTGTACGTCGTCGCCCAGACCGCCGAGCTGGTCGGCGACCGGATCAGCTACGGCAAGATGGCGATCTTCACCGGTCACAATCACCTTATCACCGTGCGGCACGGCAATGCCGGAGCGCTGGGCAAACTTCGGGAGCAACTCGAGGCATCGCCGACGCAGTTCGGCAAGGGTGTCGACTATGTGCTGCACGCGATCTTGCACCGAGTGGTCGACCAGTATCTGCCCATCTTCGAAATGATCGAGGACGACGTCCTGGCGATGGAGCGACGGTCGCTGCACGATTTCCTCGGGCCAGAAGAGGTGGCGCGAATCTTCGAACTAAGGTCCGAACTCACGCGGTTCCAGCGCACGCTCGGGGCTATGGCCGAGCTGGTGCGAAAGCTCGTTCGCGGCCACTTTCCCTGCATCAGCGCCGAAATGACACCATATTTCCACGACGTCGCGGACCATGTCCACCGCGTGCAGTCCATGGTCGACGGCCTCCTGCTTGTCCTGTCCACGGTCTTCGAGGCCAGCAGCCTTCTGGAAGCGCAAAGGATCGGTGTGGTCACTCGCCAGCTCGCGGCCTGGGCGGCGATCTTGACGGTCCCGACGGCGATCGCCGGAATATATGGCATGAACTTCAAGCACATGCCGGAACTGGACACGCCATATGGCTACTTCGTCGTGCTCGGAGTGATAGCGGTGTTCTGCCTTCTCCTGTTCATGCGCTTCAAGAAGGCCAAGTGGCTATGAGTAACGCACTTCGCGAGCTTCTCCGTCCGCCGAGTCACAGCGCGCTTTGTGCGCGAGCGTGTCCAATCCAGTTCAAGATGAAGGTGCTTCCATGACCTCCCAGGTGACCGACGTTCTAGAAGCAGTCCAGTCATTCATCGCCAACGGCTATGACCGCGAATACCGCGTCAAGGACGGCAATCTCGTCGATCTCGAACTAGGGTCAACCCTCGATGCATGCAGCATTCGCGTCGATGCGGCGTTGCGCCTCGAGAGCGGGGACGACGGCGAAGATGCCTCCAACATCTACGCGATCACCGATCCGGCGACAGAGCATAAAGGCCTGTTGATCGACGTGTTCGATGAAATCTGCTACCGCGACCCAGTTCAAGAGTCGGGACCTCAATGTAGAAGAAGTTGACTAACGAGCATTCGCGTCATCCGATCAAGCAAGCTGGAGACATTTATGAAAGCCATTGGTTACAAGGTTCCGGGACCCATCGCCGCGGATGCCGCGCTGGTCGACATCAATCTGCCTCGGCCTGTCGCTGCAGGATACGATATCCTGGTTGAGGTGAAGGCCGTCTCGGTCAACCCGGTCGACTACAAGGTCCGCAACAGCACGCCGCCGGCAGATGGCGATTGGAAGGTGCTGGGATGGGATGCCGCCGGGATTGTGCGCGAGGTCGGCCCCGACGTCACGCAGTTCGAGTTAGGCGACGAGGTCTATTATGCCGGATCGATCACACGGCCCGGTACCAATGCGGAGTTCCATCTCGTCGACGCCCGGATTGTCGGTCACAAACCTGCGTCGCTCTCCTGGGCGGAAGCGGCGGCGCTGCCGCTGACGACGTTGACGGCCTGGGAGGCGATGTTCGACCGCCTGGACGTGGCGAAGCCCGTACCCGGTGCGGCGGAGGCGATCCTCATCATCGGTGGCGCGGGCGGGGTTGGGTCGATCGCCGTCCAGATCGCGCGACAGCGCACGGACCTCACCGTCATCGCCACAGCCTCTCGACCGGAAACCCAAGAGTGGGTAAGAGGGCTTGGAGCTCACCACGTCATCGACCATTCTCGTCCGCTCGCGCCACAGATCGCCGAACTCGGCATCGGTGCTCCCGCTTTCGTCTTTTCGACCACACATACCGAGCAACATGTCGCCGACATCGCCGAACTGATCGCCCCACAAGGACGGTTCGGACTGATCGACGATCCCAAGGCATTCGATATCATGGTTTTCAAGCGCAAGGCGGTGTCGATCCACCACGAGCTGATGTTCACGCGGTCGATCTACGGCACGCCCGACATGAATGAGCAGGGCGAGATTCTGGATGCGATGGCAGCGCTGGTTGACGACGGCAAAATCCGCACGACGCTGACCCGGCGACTGTCGCCGATCAATGCCGCCAATCTGAAGACGGTGCATGCACTGATCGAAAGTGGCGCGGCTAAAGGCAAGATCGTCCTCGAAGGCTTCTAACGACCGCGATCGCCAAACATCTTGTCCAAC
>NZ_SGSW01000091.1:0-5535 GCF_004209125.1 Acinetobacter sp. WCHAc060033
ATTCAGAATTGAAATAGAAAAATTTAAAAATAAATAACTTGGAAATAGATTTTATGATAAAATTCAATCAGCTATATTAATTTCTACACTTATGTCTGCACTACAAAAAATTAATGAAGATATGATAGTGAATCTTCCTAAGGGTGATTTACACGTTCATTTAAATGGAGCTATTCCAACAAATTTAGTTAAGGAATTATTAGCAAAAAATACAAATGGAATTCCCTCAAATTTTGATATTAATAAAGATTTAAATATTCTCGAACCACAAAAAAATCTGCAAGATTATTTAAAACCATGGAAAGTCTTAAATTTAATACCTAGATCGCAGAGTGATTTAAATAAAATAGTATTACAAACATTTTTTAGTTTAAAACGGCTTTGTTGTATAAACATTCTTCAAGATACTGATTTTTAAGGATTTGTTTAAATTTTAATCCAAAAATAAATTAAACAAAATCATAGTCTTAGATATTTATGCAACAAAGCCCCATTAGAGCTAAACTCCATTTACTAATGTCATATTTAAATCTAATGGTATGAAAGTACTATCAAATATACTGTTTAAATTACAGCGATTTCATTCTTGCTTCCATTATTTCGAATTTGAAGTCTTGGAACCATTGAATTATTTAAGTAATCATAAATAACCATTTCAGGATGATGCAGATCAAATGCTTGTCCAAACCATATACAAGCAGCATTGGATGCACATGGTAAGACATGAATTTTGGTAATTCCTTTATCTGTTAGACTATGAAATAACGCATGAATATCTTGCATGAAACTTAGTCCTCGTTCAGGATTTCTTATTGCTCCATTCCCCATATATTCTGGTTTAGCAGTAATATTAATTACCGGATGTCCTAATTCAACAGCCTTATTTTTAGAGGTTTCTGGATCAGCAGTGAGATTCAATCTAATAGTAATTTCAGTACAATCTTCTATTTCACTGAAATTATTAATTTCATACGCTTTGGTTGTACATATAAGATCAGGCCACATCCAACAACTTCCATCCCTATACATAAGCATAGGTATAAATTTCCCTTTATTTCCTAATTTACTTCCTAATGCTATTAGGCATGGCATAGGGCCGAAGCCAAAAATAGCTACTCTCTTATCATCAAATTTAGTTTCCCTAAGTAATTGTTCTGTTTGAACTTCAAATTCTTCTAAAAAATACTTTTTATAGAACTCATCAGCTGAAGCTCTTAAATGAGCTGGTAATGGTTCATGAATTAGTGTCTTATCTTTATGCAAAATAGATTTTAATGGGAGAAGGCAGCTTGCAATATCACGTCGTGAAGGAGACTGAGGAATATTGCGATTCACGGGCCAGAAAAATAAATACACTGGCATAGGAGTAAAGCTTAAAGAATCTAATAAATCTTCGCATTGTGCTGTGAAATTACTTCTCATTTGCGAGAGTCTTGAAGCTGTATATTCTGCGCCAGCAACTTTATCAATTAACCTATGATGTTTTTCACATAATAATAAAATATTCGTTGGATCATCTGATAGTTGATATGAGAAGAAGGGGATACCGCGAGTAGAATTTTCTGATGCTGCAACATTATGAGCTAAAACGCCATATGTACCTTCAAATCCAGTTATTTCATCTATGTTTAATTTTGCACCACATCCTTTAAACATACATCGGCCATGACTTGAGAGATAAATCTGGTTTTTATCTTTTTCAGATAAATCGTTACCCCTACCTGTAAGATGCTCAAAATCAAAAATTCTTTTTATGAAATATTCTAATTGGTTTACAGGGTTTGGTTTTTGTTTAGGAATCTTTCTAGGAACAAAATCTACATCTTTAACTTCGCTCTCTTGAGAGGAGGTTAAATTCCATGTTTCTTTTAACTTTTCAAAATCATGTAGAGTGTGGGCATCAATTATGTGACCTTGAAGAAAGCGTGCATAAATGGAAATTTTTTTGGCAAGCAATCTTCGGACAAAAGTTAAAGTATCATCATAATTGAGAATTATACGGAAAAAACTTTCAGGGCTTTTATTTTTCAATAAGACAAAAATTATATTTTTACGTTCTTCATCAACTAATACACCTAATGAATCTATACAAATATGCTTTAAAATTTCTTCTATATATTTATTTGCATTTGATAAATCATCTATTGCTGATAAAGAAGTCTGTAAACTTAGGGATGGGTCTAGTTGCATTTTCAATTTAACTCAATATAACCTAACAGTTTGATTTTAAAATTTTTTCTACCAATCCAGATTCCAGTTTTTACTCTTCCGATTATTAAATATAAAACTGGGTCATTAAGATTGGTAATGCCATTTAGAACAGTATCTATATCCCTTAAATCGGTTGGAGAGGGTGTTGGTACATCTTCAGGATGTGTATGCCATAGGCCTTGAAAATTATAGAATTTTTTAGATTCGTTCCAAGCTTGTATTAAAGCATATTGGTGGGACTTTGACCTAAAGAAAGACATACGTGTTTGACAGTCTCCTTCCATAGGAGAGGTAAAGCTTTCAATGATTTTAGCTTTAGTTTCTATGTCTGTTCTTCCAATTAGAATGCCACCCGATTCTGGAGAATCTGATTCTAATTGTATAAATTGCTTTAAACTCTTTAAAACATTTGCTTGAATAATAAAGACTTGGCCTGTAGGTGTGTCACATTTAATCCTCCCTTGAGTTATGTATTGCAACATGGGCATACTTCTTTATAAATTTCTTTTAAATTCAATATATTAATTCCATTTGAATTATTTACTGAATTATAAAAAGGGGTAGTAATTATTCCATTTTTATTTGCATTCTGATTGTCGCCAGAAATAGAAACAAATCCTAATTGTTGATTCAGGACATATTCAGAAATATAGCTTGCTAGCTTCATGCAATTTAAAGAAGAGAAGGGGGTAAATGCACCAGCACACCCTGTAATATTTTTAGCAATTAGCTGTCCAGATTGTACATATTTATACATAGGGGTAAGACTTTTATTTGATTTTTCATCAAAATATAAGCAGTTTAAACATCCTACATGTTTATTATTGAAAGAAATAAAATGTCCACCTAAATCATAAGGTTCTAACCAGCCTATTATTACTTGAATGTTTGCACTTATTTCATAAATAGTTTTTACGAGAGAAATCTCAGTAGGAGTATGGCCAATTGCTATGATGATAGTATCAATATCTTCAGTAATTTTTGATTTTATCCAGCTTTCACCATGGCTTACGAATGGAAAAATAGTTAATCCGGGCCTTTCTATTAAAAACTTATTAGCTAAAGAAGTAGATTTATAGGTATTAACATACTGCAAACCTAAAGAATGACGATAAATATTATCTGTTTTTAAAAGCTCTGGATCTATGAAAGAAAATTTATTTACGCCTGTTTGAGCTAATATCTCTGCAATCTTTGAGCCTAAAGCCCCACATCCGATAATCGCTATATGTCTTGTTTTTTTCTCTTGCCCCGTTCTATTTAATAAATAATCTATCCACGCTCTTTGTGTTAAAGAGACTTTAAAGCCTTTGAAGGATACTTTTTCTTTGAAAGAATACCAAATGGCATAATAAAAAATCACATAAGCAAATCCATGTTCATTTGGAATTCCCACTAGGGCATAATGATTGCCTTGTTTTAACAAAGATCGTTTGTTCTCATTAGAGAGGGTATTAACAATTTTTAGAAAATAGTCCTCATTAAAATAATCTCCTATATCTGGTATGGGGAAAACAGAAGCATCTTCTAATAATATCTTATGAATTTTTACTTTTGTGAGCTGGTTGTGGTTTATGTAAGAACTATCGCCATCATCAATATGCTCTAATATTTGATGATTCCCTTTTGATGATTTTCTTAACCAACCATATAAATTAAATGTAGAAGTAGGGTCGCAATGTAATATTACATCCTCATTTATATTTTGAGTGCTGCCTAAATATCCTTCTAGTTCGTTATACAAGCTTACTCGGTTGTTTAATTGAAAATTAATAAAAGATTGCTTGAGTATATCTATAGCCCTTTCAAAGAATTCAGTAATAAGTTCTTTATGTCTATAGCCTTCAAAGTTTTCACCTTGATGATCCGTAGTACAAATTTCCCCACTTTGACTCACATGATCTAAGGCAGACATTGGTCGTGTCAATATTCTAAAAATGGGAGGTATCGTCCAATTAGCTCTATTTTGAAAAATTAGACCAAGGCAAACCTGTTGTGTATTAATGAGAAAATCAAATTTTAGATTAACCCAATCCTTAGTAATAGAAGTGACATGGATATTTTGAGCTCCATGTTCACTTAATAGCTTTTCAATATTGTCTAACTTTGGGTTATCAAAAAACATTGAGTTTTCCTAAGCAGATTTTCCTTCTTGAGTGTAATAAGTTTGTACTACTGGTTCGGACACTTCTTGTATTTCAGGGATAGGGAATTGTCTTCCAAAAGTTTTATTTAAAATTTTGCAAGCTTCTACTGTATCAGTTTCCTCATTTACAGCTTCTAAAGATGATTTTAAATCTTCAAGTTTTGATTTTAAGTGCTCCATTTGTTTTCGGGTCAATTTTTCGAGTAAGTCTACACCTTGATGTGCAGGTAAATTAATTACGAGTCTGAAGTAATACTCGTTATTTTCTGGATCAATGCTAAAGGTAGTGAATTGATCTAATACATTATTTACTATAGAAAGTAATACCTTATTATCATTCTCATAATCTTCAGCTGTTATATGCTCATATACAGCTGTAGTGATAGCAATACTCTTAAAAAAATCTAGACCTTTCTCATTTCGCCATTGTTTCAAGTAGCGAGTACATCGTCTAAACTGATGACGTAAATCTGAATCATCTTCAAATTTTCCCAAAATTGTATCGGTAAGTTCAGTAGGATTTGAAATATCCCAAGTCTTAAGGTCTTCAGAGGAGAATTCCTTACCTCGAGCTAGATACATATTGCCTTTGTCGTCTTCAGCGTAGATGGGCAGATCTACATGATAATCGGGACTACCATTTTTGAGATAAGTGACAGTTACGCAAGGTCGTTTGATCGTTACAGTTCTATTTGAATGAGTTAAAGCATCTCTAACAATTTTTTTAATTTCTACTGAGCCATATTCCTCTTTGTCACAATCTAATAAAACTCCTACATCAATATCATAATCTCCATTCTTAGGCTTAATCCCTGTGCCCAAGGCATAACTACCTTGATTAAAGTATTCAACAAATTGAGGACCATTTGGATCCTTTTTGAGTTCATCTTTTAAGGTGCTAATCAAAAGGTCACGTTTTTCACGTAATGTACTTTCTTCGTCATAACGACCTAATCGAATATTTGTGTGGAACTTAGCATAGTGTTTTTGTGGATTCGCCATATTGTTGTATTCCTGTAGTGCTTTTGTTGTTATGGGGATCTCCTATATTAAATACAAGTTAAGACATTAAAAAAAATAGAATTTTTAAAGGGAAAATTTAATCAAAAAATATTTAAACAAACGATGAGATGTATCAATCTCCAATTTTTAGCATTCCTTCCCAACTAAAATAGTTT
>NZ_SGSW01000092.1:0-5325 GCF_004209125.1 Acinetobacter sp. WCHAc060033
AATACCGTTACAAATACAATCTTCAATTTAATCAGCTTTTACATTGGGTTGAATCGGTATCTTAACCAAAACGCTCAAACCACCTAACTCTTCACTCCGTGAAAGTGTTAAATTCCCACCGAGATGTTGAATCGCTTTATCTACAATCGATAAACCTAAACCACTGCCCACCTCCAAATGGTGATGAACACGATAGAATCGTTTTAATACTTTATCGTACATTTCAGGATCTATACCAGAACCGCTATCCTCGATCAGAACATAAGCAAAATCATGTATATCTGCAAAAACTGAAACATTGATCATGCCAGCGACTGGTGTATATTTGATTGCATTATCAATCAAATTAAAAATAATCGAATGAATGCTATGTTCGACACTTTTCAAAATCACAGGTTCATTTCGGACAAAACCTAAGTCGATATCCTTTTCCATTGCCAAATTCATCAATTGCTCAACACAACTGAGTGCGACATCATTCAGTTTAAACTGAGTGACTTGGACTTCATGACTCAAAGATGCATCTTGTTTTGCCAATGCCAATAACTGGGTCACCAAATGTTGCATTCGCGCCAAACCTTTACTGAGGTTTTGTAAATTCCCCTCTTCTGGAAATTGGCTCATTAAGATTTTGGTTTGCAAATTCAATGCAGTGAGCGGTGTACGTAACTCATGGGCGGCATCTGCGACAAACTGCCGTTGCTCTTGTTGCGCAACAGAAATTCGCTCAAACAAATGATTCATTTCATGAATGGTTGGTAAGAGTTCTGCGGGGTAATGACCATTTTGAATTGCAACCAAAGAGTTAGAATCACGTTTTGCCAGTTCGGATTTAAAATCTTCTAACGGCTTCATACTACGACGAATAATGTAAACCAGACCCAAGAGTGCAAATGGAATAATCAACAAATAGGGAAGAAACATACTGCCCGCAAGTTCAAGTGCTAAATGCTCCCTCACCTTCTCTTGCTGACTGATTTGGATCTGATAATTTGGTGTCGGTAAAATATACGTAATCCACGTCCCATGCACGGTATCTTGACTATAAAAACCTGCTTTTTGTTTCGGTTCTATAATCACATGATGTGGTGTCATTTTGCTTGGATTTTGATCAGCATAAGCCCAAACATCGATAAACAAATCTTCTTCATGATAACGTTTATGTACATCAAAATCACTTTGGATGGGACGTGGATTCAACTCTACACGTTCAGCCAAATAGACCATTTGGGCATCAAGAATTTCGTTAATTTCCTCTAATGATATTTTATAAGCGGAGAAAACCAATACACAGCCCAATAAAACACTAAAAATAGAGGTATAACGAATTAAACGCTTTCTTAAGGAAAATGTTGTTTCCATATCATTCAACTTTCTGCGGTTGCCCCAAACGATAACCTAACCCACGAATGGTACGAATAATGTCTTTGCCCAGTTTTGAACGAATGTGATGCACATAAACTTCGATGGTGTTGCTATTGATTTCACTGTCAAAAGCATACAACTTATCTTCTAGATTGGACTTAGAAAATATTTTATTGGGATGGGTCATAAGCGGAGTCAGGATCGCCCATTCGCGATTGGACAAATCCACAGGCTCACCACGCAATGTGGCAATATGTTGTTCAACATCTAGAACAACTTCACCATTTTTCAATAAGTTAGAGCTTTGCCCTTGCGCTTCTTTTGCAACATCTCCAGTACGACGTAATAATGCATGAATACGCGCAACAAGTTCATCAAACTCATAAGGTTTAATCAGATAATCATCTGCACCTTGATTCAACCCGTCAACACGATTTTGCAACTGATCGCGTGCTGAAATAATCAGAACGGGTAAAGCTGAACGTTGACGGATTTGCTTTAACACTTGCATACCATCCATCATCGGTAAACCCAAATCAAGTAAAACTAAATCAAATTGTTTGTCTGAAAGTAGCTTTAAACCATCTAAACCATTATTCACCCACTCAACATCAAAGCCTTGATACTTCAACAATGTTTGAGACGATTCTGCAATCATAAAATCATCTTCAATCATCAAAATTTTGGTCATTGCATGTATCCTTAATTAACTTTTCACTGCACATTGATGCAACATGTTGTAGTTCTGATCAATAACATGTGTCTGAATATTTAACACACTCAAAAGACTTGGGAATAAGTTATCTTGACTTAATTTTGTGCTTTTTTGTTCATTTAAACAATCCACTTGTTTTTGTGCTGTACTTTTCCAAGCATCTGAAAACCACATCATCATCGGCACATGCGTTTGTTGGCTAGGTGCAATCGCATACGGCGCACCATGTAAATACATGCCATGCTCACCCGTAGATTCCCCATGATCGGATAAATACCAAAAACCAGTACGATAATTTGTATTTGCTTTTAATACATCCACAATTTGATTCAAAATATAGTCCGTATATGCAATTGTATTGTCATAACTATTGATCAGTTCAGTTGAAGAACACCCTTGAATCGCATTGGTATCACACGTTGGTTTAAATTTCTGAAATTCGCTTGGTATACGTTTGTAATAAGCAGGTCCATGACTTCCCATTTGATGCAATACAACTAAATGTGGCTGAGTATCATTTTTTGGCAATTGGCTCATATACAGATTCAAACTATCTAAAAGAATACCATCTAAACATTCACCATCTGCACACCATTTTTGCTTCAAAGTTTCAGGGATTTGAAATTGTTCAACCCGATTACAAGTGCCTTTACAGCCTGAATTATTATCAATCCAAGTCACTTTATAACCTGCGCGTTGTGCAATATCGAGTAAACCTTCGCGGTGGCTCGCCAACTGTTCATCATAGTTAACTCGAGGCATACCAGAGAACATACAGGGTACAGAAACTGCTGTCGCCGTTCCGCATGAACTGACTTGAGTGAAATTCATGAGTCCTTGTTGTTTGGACAATAAAGGATTGGTATTTTTTGCATAACCATTTAATGAAAAGCTTTCGGCACGTGCTGTTTCACCAACCACTAAAACCATCAGTTTTGGCATTTTATTGGCTGCAATATCTTCAACCAAATGTGCATCTTCACCATAACGAATTAAAGGTAAATCTTTTTTAGGCGCCTTTTTATGAAAATACGAAATCGTAGATGCCACTGTATTTTGCGGTGAAATCATCCCTTTCAGGTCACGATTTTCACGGAAGATCGCTGCGTAATCGACATAGAAAACAAACAGTAAGCTGCCAATAATAGCGAGTGAAGCAACAATATTTAAACCTTTAAAGATAAGTACCTTAGCTAGGCTTTGTGGTTTAATTCTAACCCATAAAATCAAGACTATTGGTAAAACCACGAATGCTAATGTCCAAGTTAATAATTGCAAAGACATCAGGTCAGATGCTTCTGAAGGATCTGTTTGGACAATGTTTTGAATTTGATCAGGTGAAATTACCACACCTAAAGAGCTAACAAAGTAAGCACTAAAGCCACCAATAAACACCAAAAGGATTGAAAAAAATTTCGCTGTCCATTTCCAATCCAAGATTTGCAATAATAAATTATACAACGCGACGACGACGACGACCGTAGCGACTAAAAATAATTGTACTTTCACACCTTGATATGGCGTGAGCATTTTAATCTTATTAAAAAAGGCAAAATTGAGGCAAAAACCCAACCATACGGCGATGATAAGGTTAAAAGTCGCAAGTGAAATAGACACTTCGCGTTGTTTTATTCGTTGTATGAAATTAGACATTACTCTATCAACAGCTCACTTCAATTGTTTTAAGTTATAAAATGAAGCTTAAATTGAACTTAAAAGCACTTCCCCAAGCATATTGAATCATTAACCCACATATAAATGATTTTAAATTTTCAAAATTTGAGAAATAAAAAAAGCACATGGAATTTATATAAATAAAATTATATTATTTTATAGCCTATAAATTATTTAGCTTTCTTAATTCATTTACTTCAAGTCATTTAAGTTTATTTTTTGAATTGTATTTTATTACATTCAATCTTCGCATCTTAATATTTTTTAGATAAAAAACAATCACACTTTTAAATCAAGTAGCTGAAAAATAATATATTTTACTGAATGATATAAATAACTATATAAAATTAGAATAGAAAAAAACAATTTAAAGTAAAAAATATTAATATATAAAATTGCAAAAAATAATAACAAAATATAGAGTTCAATTTTTTTATTTTTATTATGACAAAGCTCAATAAATAGTTAACTTAATTTATAATTAAATCTAATTTTTAATTTAACCCTAAATAAATAATGGTTTTTAAAATTAGTTTTCATTACTACTCATTTTCGCCCAATGAAATATTGGAATTAAACAGATCACACCCACTATTAAAATCAAACTTAAAAAAACAGAATATCCTAAATAGTCACCAATGATTCCACTCACGGTATACAAAACCCCACTGATGGTCGCCATCACAGATACTTGAAAAGTAAAATCAGTGCCTGCACTTTCAGTTCGGCTGTATTGCATCACCAAAGTTAAAATTGCAACCAATAGCATCGCAGCAAACATATCTTCTAAAGCGTTCACTACATAGATTATCCATGGAGCAATCTCCACTGAATTTTGCAATAAGAATGCTAAACCAACAAAACCAGCTAAACTCATTAATTTAAGAATAGAGAAAATAATCAAAGCATGACGTCTTGTAATGTTCTTCAACATCCAACCTGCTAAACCTGCACCAACCAATGCTGCGAACGCACCGATCATGGTGATATAAACCCCGATTTGAGAAAGTGTTAATCCTAAATCGACCAACAAAGGTTTGGTAATCGGGCCTGTTAATCCATCTGCAATTTTGATGGTACAAAGCACCCAAAACCAAGCGCTTAACTGTTTATTTTCAAAAAAATAACTGAGATATTTTCTAAGTTTTACCAAGAAATTCTGCTTGGTCTGAATGCTTGTCTGTTCAGCATTTGTCGTTGAATTTGGAGAATGCTGTGGTTCTTTATAAAGGAAAATCGGAAGCGTATTTAGAGCCACGATGAAAGCAAGAATCAAAAATGTACTCTGCCATGTGAGCCAATCCATTGCCCACAGAATAGCGCCACCTCCGACGATGAAGCCCAGCCGTGAACCAATCACTTGGAACATATTTCCAATATGTTGCTGATCACCTTTCAGAATCTTAACCGCCAAACCATCTGTCGCAATATCTTGCGTCGCACCCACGCTATTCATACACAGTAAAGCGATAAAGAATCCGAATAAATAAGTAGGTTGATTTAAAGATTGAATTGGTAAAAAAGAAAGAACGATTAAAATGACAATGGTTAAAACCTGTGTTGGAATAATC
>NZ_SGSW01000093.1:0-5043 GCF_004209125.1 Acinetobacter sp. WCHAc060033
CCAATCCATCCATGTTCTGCATTGTTCATGGGGTTGGGCGACAAGGACACGGGAGCCTATAAACTGACTGTTTTTTCAGTCGGGGAAGTGGTCGTTAGGTTAGATATAGCCTAGCTAGATGTTTTACATCGAAACCCTGTTTTAATGATTACCGAGTTAAGCAGACAGGATGTCACGCTCAAAATCTCGGCATGTGTTGCGGTAAATACACTTGTAGAAATACAAGGGAAGCGCAGCTCATTGGCACAACTGATGGCGTTTGAGGTAACAGCAATGTTACAGGCTAGCTGAGGAGAAATCTGGATGCAGCGGCACCTTTGAGTGAGATAATTTCAAGCAAGAAGGGTCAACGGATAGCTTAAACAGTATACATCGGGAAGTATAAACCCGAGACAGGTGTAGATTAAGAGTCATACCTTCAGATTTTGTCTATTCAGCCATATCCCCGTCCTTTAAAGGAACCCTGCCGGGGGGAAACTGGAAGTGCTGGTAGACAAAAGAAGATTGGCGTTCTAATCGTTAAGATCATTTCAACTAACTTGGGAATCTCCATGCTGTTAGACATTGAATTGTCATGGCAAGGTATGGAGAGGGAGAGAAGATGAGTAGGGCGTATAAACCATTCATGGTGAAATCGTTGCAGGTTTTTTTACTGCTAAGACATTTTGCAAACTCAATATTGGCGTGGCTGTCAGTATTGATAAAGGGCGTAAAAGTGTTTCCGAAAGTTTGAGTCGGTTTTATGTTGTTATCTAAAAAAGCGGAAAAAAATAGCTAAAAATGGTTTGGTCGCCATTGTGTTCCAGTTGTTCGGGATTGGTCTCTCGAACAAAACTGGGACTATGCAAATTTCAATGAAAAAACAGACGTGATATGTAGTCACTTTCTAAGTGCAACAGTCCTGTTAATCACCACTCTGTTTGATAGTTTTCTTTACTAACTTAATGAATATTTTACTAATTTAGAAAAATTAGCGGAGTCATCGTTAAGACGAGTTTTTTCTTTTTTTTAGTATAAAAAAGGGCGTTCAGCGATACCAACACAGGCATGTCAAAGCCTGTGGCGATAAGTTGCGTAACTTTGCGTTAAAAAATATGCACGGCAGGGGTATGATTGACAATCATGCGAAACCCTGACCGTTGTTTCTAAAACTTCACCATTTGCGTTTTAAGCGATTTTAATTACAACAACGTAGGGTAGGTTAAAAAACAAGTTAAATACCCTGTAATTGCCGTTTTTTTGCGTTTAATCGCTATCTTTAACGAGTGTCTACGAGTGACACAAAGAAAATTCGCTTATTCCCCTCTCTGAAAAACCGCTTTTGCTTTTTACAAAATTTGATTTTCGAGAATCCTGGCTATCGTGTGTTTTTGCTTTTAAAAAATACGAGCTTTAGCGAGTTCATAGTCGCTTTTATGCTTTTGCTTTTGCTCTTGAAACGACACGAGCGAAGCGAGTGCCATAGCCTTTGATTTTGCTCTTGCTTTTGCCTTTGATTCTCTTTTTAGCTTTTAAAAAGCTTTTAAAAGCTTTTCGCCCCTCTACAGCCCTTGCTAGATATAGCTTTCAGACTTTAAAAAAGTACAAACGCCATGCTTTAAAGTACAAACGCCATGCTTTTACTATTTAAAAAAGTACAAACGCCATGTTAAAAAAGTACAAACGCCATGCTTTATAGTACAAAAATATATTTGTACTATAATCTATAAAAAGTATTGACTTAAACTACGTACCTATTTAAAAAGGGTACAGAAATCATGAGTATTTTTTGGACAACTGGAATATGGATTTAGATATTAAAAAACACTATCCCAAAGACTGGGTGGTTTTACAAAACCGAGTAGTAGAATGTTTTAAAAGTATGACTCTTGATGAAAAGCGTTTATTTATCATGGCAACGCCTTTAGCAAGAACAACGAACGTATCTAGCGGTGAGCCTATTTTCATCTCAACAGAGGAGTTTGCATCTGCTTGCGGTCTTGAAATAACAGGTGCATATACAGCTTTAGGAATCGCGACTAAAAAGCTTTTTGACCGTTACTTTGGCTATGTCAGAGCAGATAAAAAGAAAGTAAGTATTCGATGGATGTATAAAACAGCTTATGGCGAGGGTGGCGCAGAGCTATATTTTACTGATGAAGTACTATTACTGCTTAGAGAGTTTGATGCCCTAAACCCTTATACCAAATACAAAAAAGAAGTCGTATTACGGCTAAAAAAGGACTACTCCCTAGACTTCTATCACTTAGCTAAGAAACACCAAACAATGGGTGGTTTTCAAATTAGCCTAGATGAGCTATTTGAACAATTAGGACTACCTGAATCATACCAAGACCTAAGCAACCTCAAAAAGCGTGTAATTAAACCGTCACTGGATGAGATAACAGTCAATACAGATATTGATCTAAGTTATGAAAATGTGAAGCGTGGGCGTTCCGTGGTTGGCTTTAAGTTCACTGTGAAGGAAAAACCTAAACCTAAACTAATTGCACCTGCACGAGATCCAAACACCGTTGATATGTTTTTCGAAATGTCCGATTCTCAAATCAATATGTTTGGTAATCAACTTTCAAAATTGCCTGAACTTGGAAAATACGCAGTCGGGAATGAGGGGTATGAAGCTTTAGCATCACGACTCAAAGATATGCTTAAAGACCCTGAAAAACAAAAGTTGCTAGTACCACACTTAAAGAAACTGGGCTTTAATCCTAAGAGTTCTTAAAGTGATTTATCGCACACGCGATTTTAATAATTTTGCCATTAGAAAAAATTTACAGGTTCAATGATGATAAAGCGATTATTCCTCATTCTTCTAACGTCCTATTCAGTTACGACTTATGCAGAAAATAAAAAGCCTCAGCTAGTTGTCGTCAATGTTGCAGACATACAAAAGCAATACTCCACATCTCCAAACACAAAAATTGAAGTGCAGTCCGTATCAAATACTCCCCTTGCGGTCCAAAAAGTTGTTGTTAATCGAGGAGCTTGTTTAGTTCTACCTGATAACAAAATCACTAATTTGCCATCTTACGGAAGTAGAGCCGAATATTTAATGGGCGGATGTTATGCAAGAAATATTACTGAGATAGCCGTATATTTGAATGACAACAAGGTTGTGACTTTCAATTAACATCACATATCAGCCAGTCGTTTAAATGTTTTTTCATGGCGGATTAAAATCTTTTTCGTCAGTAATCTGACAAGTTTTTCTCCCTCTATCCCTGTCAAATCAAGCTCTTTGAAGGGTTTAATCTTGGGGCGATCAACAATTTCAACGCCATATTTTTTCATTCTGGATATTCCTAAAAATAATAGAATTTCAAACCAAGAAAAACGGCTGAAAGTATTGCTGTTACTACAATTCCACCGACTTTATTGCCTAGGCTATTCTTGGAAAAAAGGAAGAATCCCACTCCAACCAACATGAAAAAACCAACAAATAAAGAAATTCGGGCTTGAGATGGTTCAATTTTTAATATTGCGCCCATAGCTAATTCAAAAAAAATCGCCATGGCAAAAAAGACAGTGAAAGCCAAGCCAGCAACAATAAAACTGGTTTTAAAATCTTTAAAAAACACATCACTTTTCTGCATAAATTACCCCTCAGACCAAATATTTATTAAGTAAATCGTTGTACGTTTCACTGTTCACTTTCTCTTTATCCAATCGAATTTCTGCATCCTCCAATAATCTGCGTAAAAAGGCATATTGGATAAAATCATCTGCATAATTCGTTTGCCGTGATAAATAGCTCAGCTCCAGTGGAACGTAATAGTCCATTTTTCTAAAATTTTTACCTGTTTTTTTGTAATGATAATTCACTGCATCCACCAGTAAACGTCCAACTTGATGACGATTTCCTTTAAAAACTGCGTAGTGCTTAAACACTGTATACAATTCACTTAAATCAGACATACCAACGCTTTTGTCAGGATTCGAGATGAGTTTATCCATCAATTCAAGATACTTTCTTTTAAAAAATTGAACTGAAGGCTCATCAAATCGCCACGTCCATGTGTAATTTTTGGCACTTTTTTCAGTCGGGGCATAGGTTTTTGATTTTTTGTTTGAATGTGAGAGCCGTACTAATTCAATTTTAGAAGAACGTACAAGATCAAGTTTTAAAAATGGCTTCTGCAATACAAATTTGAATTTTTCGTGATCTTGGTAATAGTCCTGAATCAACTGGACTTGTTCGCGCTCAACTTCACGGCTCCAATCTGCTTGAGCTTCTTCAATTCGCTGACGTGGAATTTTCTTAAACTCAACATCACTTTTAGACAGGTTGTATTGATGACTGTGTGGGGTCGTAATCAGTAACCAAAAATCAAAAATATCTTGGTTAAAACGCTTTTGGACAATCAGATCGGCTATCGGCTCTTTTTTAGTATTTAAACGGTATGTTCTTTGTCGAGCACTGAGATTCAGCGAATATTTCAAAGTCAATTTTTCAATAACTTTCTGCACTTTTTCAAAAAGTAATGTGTTGTCACTTTCAACTGCAAAATGGCTATAAAAATAAGCACCATTGGCAACCTTATCTGCAATTTTTTGAGCTGTGTAACGACTATTTGGACTGTACTGTATCATTTTATTGTCACCGAGCAATATTTATAAATTGTCATTAAGCAATATTTATTATTTAAGCATGTCACCAAGCAATATTCAATATGAAT
Organism: Acinetobacter sp. WCHAc060033; assembly: GCF_004209125.1. Taxonomy (NCBI): domain Bacteria; kingdom Pseudomonadati; phylum Pseudomonadota; class Gammaproteobacteria; order Moraxellales; family Moraxellaceae; genus Acinetobacter; species Acinetobacter sp. WCHAc060033. Next base: position 4,677 of record NZ_SGSW01000093.1, read on the forward strand.
GAAAGCCTTTAATTTAAAGGCTTTCATGCGAAAGGCGCTTTTAAAACGGCAAAGCCGTTATTTTTGGACTGAATCACCTAAAATTGTCATCGTGCAATTTTGGGGTTCCTAGGTAACGGAATTTACACCCTATTTTTTATGGTTTATAGTCGGGATATTCATTGACTGAAAGCAGTCTGACCAACTGCCTGACCATTTTCGTTTTAGCGATTTTGAGCAGGCAACAGCCTGCTTAAAGCCATGTTTTTTTAGATAGCGCACAATTCAAAATTAGCCATTTTGAATTGACCGATTGAGCGTACTACTTCCGAAAGGACGTTCGGTACGATCTGATGGGCGCTAGGGATTTGAAATAATCCCTTTCGAT
>NZ_SGSW01000094.1:0-4996 GCF_004209125.1 Acinetobacter sp. WCHAc060033
CAGGACTGACCCACGACTTTACGAGAAAAGATGGTGTCGCCCATTCTGAAATTCTGTCTAATTTAGAGATTGAAATTGATCGTGGTGAACTTTGGAACTTGGCAGAAAAAACCGAAAACCGTAAAGATGCCCGAACCGCTAGAGAATGGGTCATTGCCCTACCTGATGAATTAGACGCTGATCAACGTAAGGACTTGGCAAAAGACTTTGCCAGGTCCTTAGTTGATCGCTATGACGTGATCGCAGATTTAGCCATCCATGAACCCAGCAAAGGCGGTAATGATAAAAACCACCACGCCCATATCATGCTCACCACCCGAAAGGCAGAACTGGACAAGGACAATAAAATCACTCTGACCACCAAAACCGATATTGAACTCAGCAACGCCAAACGAAAAAGCCTTGGTATAGGGACAACCCAAGAAGACATTAAGCAAATTCGAGAAACATGGGCAGACTTAGCCAATAAAGCATTGGAACGTGCAGGCTACCGAGAAAAAATAGATCACCGCAGCTATGCCGATCAGAACAACGGACTACAAGCCACCATCCATGAAGGCACCAAAGTCACTCAATTACGCAGACAAGGCATAGACACTGAAATCAGCCGTTTCAATGACAATGTGAAACAGCAGAATACCCAACAACTTGACCAACAGAAACAGCAGAAAGAGAGCGTTTTACAGCGTGGTTTAAACCGTGTCGATCAAGGTTTTGATCAATGGCACAGGAACCAAGAAACTAAACGCCTAGAACTGGAACGCCAAGCGGAAATGAAGCGACAGCAAGAATTAGATAAACAACGAGCCGAGCAAGCACTCCGCAAGGCATCTCAAAAACTAAATAGAGGCGGAATGTCGTTATGAGTAATCAAAATGATTTAGATGACCAGTTATATATTTTACTGGCATCCATGAAGGAATACAGAGAAGCCATAGCAGGCGATAAAAAGCGATTAGAGACGTTTTACAACCAAGTCGCTAGTGGGGTGCTAGACAAGGCTGAAAAATCGCTAGAAAACGCAAATAAGAAGCATACATGTGCATTAAACAACAGTATTCAGGCATTAAACGAAGCTACAAACAGGCTCAACTTAAAACTTATCCTTATTTTTGCCAGCACGTTTGTGGCTGTGATGATGGTATTCATTTTGGCTATCTTCTTATACATACCAAGCAAAGACGAAATTGATGAACGTAGAGCAGATATGGCTGTACTAAAAAAATATCCGCTACAAATTCGAGAAAGTGATGGTGAAACATTGGTGAGAATAATGAGGAAAAATTGCTACTCGTTTGAACCGAGTAGTGTCAAAGAAAAAACCTATGACTGGTGTCAGATCGACCCTAAAAAATACTAGTTGATCGGTACTTTGCTTGGTTTTTCTCATTACTGATCAGATTACAGCAAGCGCAAAGTTGCCCGACTTTGAAACATGGCTAAAGCCATATTTCAAAGCATCGAGCAAAGATAGGTTAAACGCCTAAACGCATTAGTTTTTCTTGAATTGCATCACTTACAAAAGAATTAAGGGAATTACTTGATGCTAAAACTGCTTTACGGTGCATTTCAGGGCTAATACGCACATTAAACGTGCCTTATCAAGGCTTTTTTGGAATTTCGTATAATAATGCCCATTATGTTAAATGGGGGATTTAATTAATTTGAGTTTGCAAAATTGCTAAATTTTTTCTTAATTCTTCTCATGTCTTGAAGTGTATAACCATAATTTACAAAACATCCTTGTAGTATTTGGGGGTCACTTATTGGACTATCTAAAACAGTAAAAAATTCATTAATAATATTTACAGTAGATAAGTTGGCTTCTTTTTTACCTGTATGAGGACTAACTGTTATTAACTGATTTTTATTAAAATAATCAGCCGTAATTAAATTAGGGAAATTTTTAAGTTGAGGATTTAGTCTTCTGAAATCAGCATTATAAAGAGGAATACAACTTTCTATTATTTGTGGTAAAGCTGTATCTGTTAAGAACGTATTTAAGTTGGATTCTATATTTCTAGTAGGTTTTGCATTCTTAATATTTGAGGGATTTACTGGAAAACCATGAAACATCCATAGTACACCATATAAAATTAGTATTACTAAAGTTACCGAAAAGATGATTCCTAATACCTTCACTTTTAAGTCTTCCTAAAATTAACATAATACAGCTTATACGAAATGCGTTATAATTATCTATAGAAATCAATGCTGTAGTTTCTAGTTGATAGCCCATCTTTGCCAAGGTGGGCTTTTTTTATGATTTTTCACGTTCCACGCTCAATAAGTGAGCAATGTTTCACGGTTTTGATTAGATATTTTAATCAGTGCAATAAGAACCGAGCGAGTGTCTACGAGCGATTGAGCATTATAAAAATTTTGCCCCTGCCTTTTCTCTGATTACAAGCTCCCTTTCGATTTTAAAAGGTAGGTACAGAGCATCCCGAATGGGTGCGAACTTTGGAGCTTTTGCTTTTCAAAAAGTATGAGCGAAGCGAATACATTACTAATGCTTTTGCTTTTAGATTTCACAAACATGATTAACTAAAAACTGCCCCGCGAAGCGAGGAACGAGCTTCAATAGAGTACGAGCTTTAGCGAGTACCTAGGGCAGTTCCACTCCCCTGCCAAAAGGCTTTTAATTATTTTTAAAGCTTTTAAATGCTTTTAGACCCTATGAAAACATTGGTATCAGAGGGTTTCACTCTCAATAAGCACACAAATTCTCTTGTATAAGCACACAAATTCTCTTGTATAAGCACACAAATTCTCTTGTATAAGCACACAAATTCTCTTGATTTACACACACATTATATGTAGTGTTTAAATACACATTAATAATAACGTGTATTTAATATGAAAAATGGTTTAGTTGTGAAAGATAATGCATTAATAAACGCCAGTTATAATTTAGAACTAACAGAACAGCGTTTAATTATGCTGGCGATAATTAATGCAAGGGAATTAGGACAGGGCATCACGGCAGATAGCAAACTAGAAATACATGCTAGTGATTATGCAAAGCTCTTTAATGTATCGGCAGATGCATCCTATAAAGCTCTAAAAGAAGCTGTAAACAATCTATTTAATAGACAGTTTAGCTATACAGCAGAATACAAAAAAACAGGAAAAGTGGGTGTTGTTCGCTCTCGTTGGGTTAGTCGTATTTTTTATGTAGATGACTTAGCGCTATTAGAAATTACTTTCGCACCTGACGTAGTGCCGTTAATCACTCGATTAGAAGAACATTTTACGAAATACGAAGCCAAACAAGTTGCACACTTAACCAGTAAGTACGCCACCAGACTTTATGAATTATTAATCGCCTGGCGTGAGGTTGGTAAAACACCAATTTTTGAACTGCAACAATTACGTAAAAATTTAGGTGTTGAAGATGATGAATATCAACGTATGCATCATTTTAAAAACCGTGTATTAGACACAGCTATTACCCAGATCAATGAGCATACGGATATAAAAACCACTTATGAACAGCATAAGCAAGGGCGTACCATCACTGGGTTTTCATTCAGGTTTAAGCAAAAAACACAGCCGAAAATTGAAATTAAACGTGATCCCAATACCCCTGATTTTTTCATCAAAATGACCGATGCTCAGCGCCACTTATTTGCCAATAAAATGTCTGAAATGCCCGAAATGAGCAAATACTCACAAGGTACGGAAAGTTTTCAGCAATTTGCTATTCGTATCGCTGACATGCTTTTAGAGCCTGAAAAGTTCAGAGAGCTTTATCCATGTTTAGAAAAAGCAGGGTTTCAAGCATGATGAAATTAACCAACCTATTAGAAGAACTTCACGGCACACAAGCTGAATACCTCGATATCGTAAATTATGAAATTGCGAGGGAAAATATATGCGGTTATATCTTCCTATTATCCCGAATATCCCAAAATGCCGAACCCACCGAAAAAATGCAGATGGAAAGCAAAATAGAGGACTTAATTTACTATCGGGATAATTTGCAGATCGAAGATAAGAAAAATATCCAAAAGGTCTTAGATGAGCTAATTCCAGAGTATAAAGCCGAACAAGAAAAACAAAGAGCTAAGAAAAATTAGGCTTTCTTCTTAGCTTTACTTTTTTGCTTTGGCTTAACAATAAATTGCTCTCCCAAAGCCTTACCTTGTTTAAAAGTAACGATTTCCTTAGCTTCAATTTTAAGTTTTTCTCCAGTTTTAGGATTGCGTCCCATTCTTTCTGGACGTTGTTTTACTGAAAAAGTACCAAAATCAACTAATCGGACATTTTTTTCTTCAACTAGGGCTTCTGTAATGACTTCAAGAACAGAATTAAGAACAACTCTTGCTTCGTCTTGATTAATATTTAATTTAGGTGCTAATTTGGCAATTAAATCGGCTTTATTCATAATTAATTTTCCTCAATATTTGGTAAGTCAAAAAGCTGTCTATCTCTATTTTCAGTTAAATATTCATTAAGTTCCATGAGTATTTTTTCTTTGTTGGCTTCATTACTTTGCATCTTTTTAATTAAATAAGAACCGAGCAAAATTTTACGTCGAGTATCATCCTTTCTTTCTTGCTCTTTTTGCTTCGATCTTTCTCTAGCTTCGATAGCTTGTTTTTGTGCTTTTAACTGTTTTAGCTTCTCTAACTGAGCTTCAATTTTCTTTTCGATATTTTCGGCTGATTTGGTCATAACGGTTCATTTCGGGATATAGGAAAACCACTCAAGCATAAGAACCTATGAATTGAAATTCAAGCGGTTAATATGCTATCGTGTTTTTCATGAAATGCGCACTTACGACTTGGATTTCATCCAAGTCAAAGTTTGCGTAAGGGGAATCCCCTTAACCCCAAAAAACTGCTACGCAATTTTTTAAAAGCAAAAGCATCTCAAGGCGACTGCATGGCAATTTATCATTGTTCCACTAAAACGGTTAACCGAAGTTCGGGAAGAACTGCGGTTGCATCTAGTGCCTATCGTGCAGGTGAAAAACTAGAAGATGAACGCA
>NZ_SGSW01000095.1:0-4970 GCF_004209125.1 Acinetobacter sp. WCHAc060033
AGGTTATGTGTCGCCTTTTGAGTTTGAAGCAATGTACTATGATAAGATTAACCCGTTAGGTCAGGTGGCTTAACTTAAATAAAAAAGTCTCCGACAAAACCGGTACGGTTCATGATTTTCATAGTGGTTTCCTTTGGTTTGGATTTGCATTAATCGGTTATCCCAAAACACCGCCGAAGGCGGCACTAACTATTCTTCCTCTTGGTTTGACCTCTACGTTGACATAAGTAAAGGTCTGCTCAAAGGAACATCATTTGATGATTCACATCAACCATTCATCGTAATTTCATTGTCTTCGATTAAGCTCATCCCCTATCATTTGATTATGTTACATATTCAATTGTTGGGGAGTGAATTGTATGGTTGGACAACGTGGAGGTAGTCGAGATGGTGCAGGTAGAAAGCCTCTATATGATGAACCTACTAAGGTCATTCGTGTGCCTGAGTCTAGAATTCTTGAAATAAAGAATTACCTAACAGGATCAAATAAAGCCAAGTTCAATGATGTAGCATCTATAACCCTAGTGAATCCAAGCTCTGTAATGAGTATTCCTTTGGCTTCAGAAAAGGTTGCTGCTGGCTTCCCTTCTCCTGCTCAGGACTATATCGATAAGACCCTTGATCTAAACGAGTTTCTTATTCAAAACCAACAGGCAACCTTTATCGTTGAAGTGGAATCCTTATCCATGCGTGATGCAGGGATTGATCTGAATGACAAGCTAATCGTTGACCGTAGTATTGAAGCCAAGCATGGGGATATTGTTCTGGCATTGATTGACAATGATTTTACGATTAAACGTTTGATGATTGAGGGTAATCAATGCTGGTTGCAGGCGGCTAATCCTGATTTTGCTGATATCCATTTGAAAGATAATCAAACCATGCTGATTTGGGGTGTGGTTACCAGTGTGATCAAGAAGTTCAGATGAGCAGTTACGAGCGGATTTATGCCCTGATTGATATTAACAACTGTTATGTCAGTTGTGAGCGGGTATTTAATCCCAGTCTAAACAATAAACCTGTGATTGTGCTCAGCAATAACGATGGCTGTGCTGTGGCAAGAAGTAATGAAGCCAAAGCGCTAGGCATCAAAATGGGCGTTCCTCTCTTTCAAATACAGGATATTGTTCAACAACATCAGGTCGTGGTGTTATCCAGTAACTATGCTTTATATGCTGAAATGTCCAAACGTTTTCATTCAATTTTGGCTAGTTTTGTTGCGCCACATGAACAGGAAATCTATTCAATTGATGAGTGTTTTTTAGACCTGACCAGTTATGCACAAAATTTTGACTTAACCCAGTATGCGCATCACATGAAACAACGATTGTTGGATTGGATTGGCTTACCCGTCTCGATTGGTATCGGGCGTAGTAAAACTGAAGCCAAAATGGCCAACCATCTTGCCAAAAAAAGACAGGGTTTCAAGGGTGTGTGTAACTTACTCAATATGGATTTCCTAGATCAGGAAATGCTTTATTCAGACATTGAGGTCGGTGAAGTTTGGGGCGTTGGTCGTAAGTTGGTAAAAAAACTAAATGCTATGGGAATCTATTCAGTGCTAGATTTAGTGATGCAAGATGCACATCGCATGGCGAGTCTTTTTTCTGTGGTAATGCAAAGAACTGTATTGGAGCTACAAGGCGTTTCTTGCATGCAGTTGGATGATACCCCTCCCCCCAAACAGCAAATCATAGCCAGTCGTTCATTTGGTGAAAAAGTTACCGAGCTAGATGATCTCAAAGAGGCTATGGGCAAATATGTACAGGATGCGGTCATACGTTTACGAGCAGACGCTTCCTTATGTGGATGTGTCATTGCTTTTGTGCAATCGAATCCTTTTGATTCAAAGGTTCCCTATTACAGTAAATCGTTGGCTTTTGAGTTTCCTGAACCGACGGATTGTGTTTTGGATGTAATTAATACAGCCATGCAACTGCTGGAACACATTTATAAATCTGACGTGAAATATAAAAAGTGTGGTGTAATTCTGACGGATTTAATCGCTAAGCAGCGCTTTACTCCTGACCTGCTGACAGACCACGGCCAGCGTGAAAGTAATGAAAGCCTCATGCAGACTTTAGAAGCGGTACAGGCGAGATATGGGAAAACTAAATTAGCTGTTGGCAGCTGCTACTTGCCACAACGAAAGTGGTCCATGAATCGTACCCATTTGACCCAGAACTATTTCAGCTGGCAGGGATTATTAAAGATCAGCCAATAAATTAATTAGCCTCACCTATTTGGTTTAAGTCAGCTTAATGAAGAACTCGACACATAAGCCGACACAGGCTTGATCTTCAGTCAACCATTTAACAACGTAAGTATGTTGTTTGGGATCCATGTAACACCTGTTCCTTAAAATGTAGTCAAACATAGTCAAGGACTAATTCGCACTCTGTTAATGTCCTGTCGCCAAGCGTGTAACTAGAGCCTAAGTCGGTCAGTTCCGACTTGTAGCGGTCAGTCCGTTCTTGCAATATGCGCTTTACGGTTTTGTAAGGCGTATAACGACTAATCTCAGTGTCATTTAATCTTGCAAGTACGTTTCTCGCACCATTCCAATCAGCTTGCACAACCTCCCCATTAAAACGGTGAAAGCGATCTCCTTTACGTGTGCCAATTAGCAGCCCATGTAAAAAAGAATCACATTGCGAAGTATATGCAGCATTAACTAGATGTACCGTAGAACCTCTACGGTGAGATACAGATGTTAGGGCATCAGCTAACAAGCCTTTAACCCATGTATTTAAGCGTCTATTGGTATTTTTACCATAGTTGCGTTTACTTTGAATTGGAGAAGTTAAATCCTCCGCAACAATTAATTTCGCTTTATCAACGAGCTTATGAGTTGCTGTAAAAATAAGTGTTTTTAACTTGGATTTTTGAGCGTCTTGTCGTCTATCCAATTTCTTACGACCCAAGTTATTTAGCTCAATTTGGGCTTTTTTATGAGGTTTATTTTTAGCGATTGCTCTGAGCTTGTTTCTGTTCTTGTATTTTTGATTCAAGTAGTCAGATTCACTTGAAATTAGCTTACCCAAACCTTGACCATACACTTCACCATCAGAATCAACAAAGGCTTCTGAATAACCCTTATCAACACCGATAGTTGCTTGACCGCAATCTTGAGATTCAACGGCATCATAGGTTGAATGAACCTCAATATTGCCGTTTTTAAGAATGATTCTGAGTGTGCCTATTGGTGCAAATTCCATTGTTGTATTCAATGGGATTTTAATCGTTTGGCGAGAAACTAGGCTTGGTACTTTGAGCCAACATTGACCGTTTAACTCAAATGTCTTACACATATCAACGTACAATGATTTGATTGTACGTGTGATTTACACCATGCCTAAAGTGTTTACGCATTTGACGATGCAGGAAATTATCTTCCTGCCATTCGTCTTTTTTAAGCAAGGTATAAAGTCTTTTTAGCTCTTTGTCGCAAGTCGTTCTTTTGCGAATCGCTTGTTTTACTTTCTCTTTTGAAGCCTCACGAAAGGCTTTAATATCACCCATGCAGTCACGTAAGGTTTCTTTCCAGGCATTTGCCGAAACACCGAAGTTACGACCTTCTTTCATCCACGCATCACGAATGGTTCTGTCGCTAATACTTAACCCTGCAATAGCACCATATCTCGCCCAAACTTCACTACGAACATGACCAAGTAATACAGCTTGTTTCTCAAGTTGCTTATACTTTTCCTTGTTCAAGTTTCTACAGTGATGAATGCGTGTTAGCTTCAAAGAGTTATTCCTTACTACTCACTAATTCTTTAACCTTATCTTTGTATTTTCTCAATCCATACAGGCGTGAAGAAAAACAATGAATAATTGCTAATAAATCTTGGGTTACTTCTTCTGTTGGGGAGAGAGATTCTTGATTCATGATAATAATTTTACAACCATGTCTATCAGCAAAGGACTCAAACCATTCAAAACCAAACCGCACCAAGCGATCCTTGTGAGCAAGGATCAGCATTGAAACTTTACCCATTTCAATATCCAAGAAAAGCTTGTTGAATTTTTTCCGGTTGTAATTTAAACCACTACCAATTTCAGACACCCACTCATCAATCGCATACCCATTGGCTGTGCAAAAAGTTTCTAGCGCTGAAACTTGGTTTGCTAAATCAGGTTTTTGAGCTGCGCTCGATACCCTTGAATATACAATTACTGATGATTTATCTTCCGTAGCTTTTATCCCAATATATTCAAGATATTGGTCATGTGTGTAATACCTACGGTTTTTGGGATTTCGACACGCAACCAAAGTACCTTCAGTATCCCATCGCTGTAGTATTTTAACTGATTTTCCAATCATTTCACCAAATTTAGCAGGAGAGTACATTATTCAATCTCCGCTAATTTTTTAAAGTCTTCTAGGCTATAGTCCTTAAATACCGCTTCATCACCATATATTGGCGCATCATTCACTTCATCCCAACCACACAGAGAGCAAGCATAGGGTTCTTGCTCAACACCCAACTGATTAAATCTAAATAAAATATTTTTACAAACATCATGGAGTTCTGAATCTTTATTATAATCAACCACTTCATGAAAAATTAATTCACTGATATTTTCAGCATTTTTTTTATATTTATCAGGCACTTCTAGTCCATATAGTGCAATTAACTCATCTAGTTTTTTTGAACATGCATCACCAAAAAGCTCTTGAAGCTTGTCTGAATATTCCTCACAAGCCATGCCATGCCCTGAAACAAAAGTGCATTTTGATACACCTGTATTTGCATTAATAAATTCCGCCTCTGTACACGACAAATTTCACAGAACCCTTATCCTATCAGGCTTCTGCCTTCTTAAAATTGCCAAAATTTCCTTAAACTCTTCTTTTTTCCCAAAACCAATTAAACGCTGAATCGCCATTTGAACATAGTCTAAACCATAGCGAAATAAACTCATTGAGAGTCGTCCATGCTTCTTTATTTTTATCACTTTTTTTT
>NZ_SGSW01000096.1:0-4903 GCF_004209125.1 Acinetobacter sp. WCHAc060033
ATTAATGATCAGATATCTTTTCTTTGTGAAAATATTACTGACACAAAACAAAAAAATTCATTAGAAACTTATCAGCGTTCTATCAGTAAACTACATGACCATATTAATAAAATCATGGATCGTTATGATGATCACAATCTAGTAAATTCGATAGTTGAAATCAGGGAGTCACTAGAAAAAAATCTTGATAAACCTGATTCTTATTTTAAAAATTATAAACATAGCTTAGCAAAAGTTAAGTTAGTTCTAAGTGAAATCAGTTTATATAATTTCTAAAAACATATCAGGTTAATTAGTATCACTTTCTAAAGAAGGCTTTAATACCTCTTTCAAAACGATTGATTAGAGTGGGAGAAGGATTAGTAGTTTCTACTTTCTTAATAGTTTCAGGCTGTACATTTTCTTGTAAGTCTCTATTTGTACGGTTTTGTTCATCTTTATTGTCAGGCTCACTGTCAGGCTGAATATTTAAAGGTGTATACCCCAAAGCTAAAGTTAAGTTATCAATCTTATCTTTTAATGATTCAATCTCTTTATACATACGCTCTTCACGTACTTTTGCATCTTGTTTATCTTTTCTAAGTTCTTCAATTAATTGTTTGTACAACTCGATTGTAGTGTTGTCAATTTCTGCACTGTCAGCCTTACTTGTAGCCTTACTGTCAGGCGTACCGTACACCCTTTGCATTTCGCTTAAATCAATTACCTTTCGATTCTTATCATCAATCTCATAGCTAATAGTACCGTTCTTCATACGATCATAAATTGATGTACGAGCAATACCATATTTTTTAGATAACTCGGCTACGGTGAATTTAGGCATGGAGAATTAGGACAAGCTGATAATTAGTTAAGAGGATAATAGCTGATTTAAATTGATGAAAGGTAATGAGTAAGAGTTGTTTTAGTTATGACAGGAAGTGTGGTAAAACTGTTCCTAGAAAATGAAAAACCCCGTAACTTTCAAAACTTGGCGGTAGAGAAGTTACAGGGTTGAATCCTTAGAACACGCTTGCACATGATCTGTATCCAATAATACAGAACAAAAGTGCATTTGCAAACAGTGAAGTTATGCAATGCAACAATTATCATTATGCTTAGAGCAATTTACAGACAAGTTACCCAACAAACCATATTGCACAAATAATCTTGAGCATGGTTTGTTAGTACGTCCAAAAGCTGTAGCTGTTGATTATATTTATATTCAGCCTGATCATCCGTACTATCAAAATTACCTAATCTTAGACTTGGATTATGAATCCTCATTGATTGAAATTCTTTACTCAATGACAGGAATCCCTTTACCCAATTTATTGGTAGAAAATAAAGAGAATGGGCGTTCGCATATATTTTTCAATCTAAAAACACCAGTCTACAAAACAAACGCCAGTAAAATAAAACCAATCATCTATGCTAATGCTGTTTTAAAGCGATTACAGAGCTTATTTAATGCTGATGTAGGATACAGTGGTTTAATAGCAAAAAACCCCATACACGAGCAATGGAGAGCATATACGCTACGTGATAAGCCATACTCATTGAATGAGCTTGCTAGTAAGTTAGAAATTGATTGGAAAGAAGCAAATAAACCAATTAAGCAAGATGAAGCTATAGGACTAGGTCGGAATTGTTATGTATTCCATACAGCACGTTTTTGGGCATACACGGCGGTAAGAGAGTTCAGAGGGAAAACATATAACCAATGGCTACAGACTGTCATAGATCACTGTCTAAAGCTCAATGAGGGCATTACAGAGCCTATGCAATATGGAGAGATCAAAGGGATTGCAAAGTCTATAGCTCGCTACTGTTGGAAACGTGATGGCTACGCTTACCAAGAATTTATTGATAGACAGCGCCGTAAAGGGGCTATAGGTGGTAAGAAATCTAAGCGATTACCTGTTGATGATTCAGAAGCTAGCACGAAGCCTTGGGAAGCATTAGGGATTAGTAGAGCAACTTATTATCGCCATCGAAAGAGTGAGACTGGATAAGCCTAAATCAGATAATAGCCCGTTTACTTTGATCTGTTAACGATTGTAATTATGGCTTGTTTTGTTGTTGTTTGTTTTTGGGTATTCTTTATCTGTTAATAGTTAATTATATCAATATTTTATGCTCTAAATGGGTGTGCTAATAATAGGTGTTAAATAACATATCAAAATTACTCCTTTTAGTTCTCTTATAGCTTAAAATTATTTAATAACAATAGTTTATTATCCTTTAAATGCCTTGTTTACCTCAAAATGTTAAGCATGTTGGTATGTTTTGATTCAATATTTTTCAAAATTAAAAATATGAATGATTGATAACCAATAGGTACACAGATATTTCTGTTTGAATGTCGGTCTTTTATAAGGGGGATGGATTTCACCGTTAAGCAGTGACAGTCACAATACCTATAAAAATAAAATTTATGTAAATATTCATCTTGATATTTACCGCACTAATACGGATAATGATTTGTAAATTACTCCTCTTCATATTTTAATGAAATAACTTCTTAAAACTCTTTTATACAAAGGCTTTTAGATTATTTTTATTCTAATTATATAGTAGCTATTTTAGGGGGGAAATAAGTGTAAGTATAGGATGTATAATCTTAAGTAATTATCTTAAAGAATCAGTCATAAGTTTAGAGGAGAGATGATGGAGAATAGTGAGGATAAAACAGTAAGACATATAGTTAATTATCTAACCAACTATGATTGGTTGTATCAATATTCAATATTTGTAGATGTAAATGATTTAGATGTTGAGGAAGCTAAAAATGTTGCTAAGAATTGGCTTCTTAAATTTGATGATAAGAGATTTAGAGATTACCTAAGAAAAAAGAAAGGTAATGAAGATGTAGCAATGATGTATGTGATTAGGAAACATTTACATAGAAATCATCCATCTAAAAAGTCATTTCAGCAGTTTTACATCACTATATATTCTAGTGGTGAAATACAGGGTATTGATCATATTCAATCTTATTATTCTGATTTCCCTTTGAATACATTGGATAGAAAAGTGACAGATAAAAAGATTGAATCTACATGTTCAGCATTAAAGAATCAGAAGCTACATGACTTAAGTTTGTTAGGTGGGAAAAAGAGATACACAATCATAAATAAAGCAAAGCTAAGACTAATTGAAGCACCTTAAATGGTGCTTTTTATTGTCTGTACGTGAATAGAAATTAATTAGCAGGGCAATCATGCACATTTATTCACGTAGATGAGCCTAAATTATCCTTTTAGTTCAATAAATAACTATAATAAATAGGATTTTTAATTATATATCAAGGTTGTATTCGCTTGTCTAAACAACAGTTTTATCGCTTAACATTGGTTTTAGCAATCCCCTTATTAATCTTTAGTTTTTGGTTAGGGCAACAAGACTTTGTCTTTAATAAAGGACAGTTTGTACAATGTGATGTAAGTGAAAACTCTTGTATGTTTGTTCAAGTACCATTGAGTGAAATAGATCAGATTAACAATAATAACCTTCTTCTAAAATATGGAAATACGTCTCCAGACAAGTTCCTAGGACTAATAAATTTTGATTTTCCAATTAGCGTATTTTCCCCACATCTTTCTGAAGATCGTGAGGTTAACATATCATCTTTAGTAAGTAGTCGAACATTAGAAGGGAGCTTATGCACGATACATCAAGGGCTATCTTATAATTGTAGAAAGAATCCTGTTGCGTTTACTTCGAACTACGGACGGATAGAATTTATCAATCCAAACGATGCAACAAGATTTAATAATGTCATTGAGAATGGGAAGTCTCATTTTAAAGATTATTTTTTAATTCAAACTGCTATAGGTTTTGGTTTTTTCTTAGCTTTTTTGACTTCATATTTGATTATCTCATGGTTAATTCATTTCATAATTTATGGGATGAAGAAAGGCTCAATAGAAAAATAGAGCTATCATTGGACTATACACAAAAGATAAAAGAATTAAATGATAAAAATGCTATCAATAGACTATCATTATTAATTAAATGATAGTATTATCTTTGTACTTAACGTTTTATAGTTAAATGAGAAATGACAACTAGAATTTATGTCCGTGCCAGTACCAAAGATCAAGATGCAGAAAGAGCATTAGATGATTTGAGAGAGTTTGCTAAATCCATCAAAGGAGATGTAAACGAATACATTGAAAACGAATCTGGAACTAAGCTAGATAGACCTGTTTTAAACAAGTTATTAGATGATTCAGAAAATGGTGATACGTTGCTTGTTGAGAGTGTAGACCGTCTATCTAGGCTTTCTCAGTCTGATTTTGATGTGTTGAAAGGGCGTATAAAAGAGAAAGGACTAAAGCTAGTTGTTGCTGATTTGCCAACTACACACATGCTTATCAGTTCAACAGATACCATCACAGGCTCTATTCTCAATCTTGTAAATAACATGCTGATAGATTTGTTGGCAACTATGGCAAGGTTAGACAATGACAAACGCCGTGAGAGAATTAAACAAGGCTTGGAAAGATCAGGATATAAGCCCACAGGTAAAAAAGCTGATACAGCTAAACATGCTAGAATCAAAGAGTTAAATGCTAAAGGTTTAACAAAAGAAGAAATAGCAAAAGCTGTTAATTGTGGCGTAGCTACTGTGTATCGAGTTTTAAAGGAATAAGGAATGGATTTTTGTGCTGTAAATTGGGGATATGTGAAAGATATTATTGTTGCTCTAATTTCAGCAGGAATACCTTCTTTTGTAGCATGGAAAATTTATAAAAGATGGAAAGTGCAAAAAGGTAGTGAGGTAATTGCCTGTGAAGCAAAAAATATATTCTATGATGTCTGTGAACATCGTAAACACTTAGATTACTTATTAAACTATGAAATAAGTAACAAACAAGCTTTGACTTCTTTTAATCATATTGATGATTTAATTATAAAA
>NZ_SGSW01000097.1:0-4496 GCF_004209125.1 Acinetobacter sp. WCHAc060033
TAGCTTTCATGATTAAACCTATATTGATGGTTTATTAAATCAATTCTGAAATAAAGATGTAAATGAAAGATTTGTTGTGGGCTAAACTCGTTAACCCACAGCTTTTATTCTCAGTTTTGATGCTTAATGTGCCGCTTTACGTTTCGAGAATTTCTCAACCATGCTCATGACGACAATAAAGAAAATCGGTACAAAAATAACAGCTAGAATTGTTGCGCTGATCATGCCGCCAAAGACGCCTGTACCAATCGCTTTTTGAGTTTCAGAACTAGCGCCACTGGCAATGACTAAAGGAATAACGCCACAGGTAAATGCCAAAGATGTCATTAGGATTGGACGTAAGCGCAATTTAGCGGCTGCAACGGTTGCCTCCACTAAACCCATTCCTTCTTCTCTTAGTGCTTTTGCAAACTCAACAATCAAAATAGCATTCTTTGCAGATAGACCAATAATCGTGATCATGCCGACCTTAAAGAAAATATCATTTGGCATACCACGTAACATTACTGCTAAAAAGGCGCCAATCAACCCTAGAGGGACAACTAGCATCACAGAGAATGGAATTGACCAGCTTTCATAAAGCGCTGCCAAGACAAGGAAAACGACTAACATCGACAACAGTAATAAAAACAAGGTTTGTGATTCCGACTGTTTTTCTTCTAGAGAAATCCCAGTCCACTCATAACCCACACCTTTCGGAAGTTGTTCAATCAAATTTTCCATCTCAGTCATGGCTTGTCCTGAAGATATACCTGCTGCTGGACTGCCAGAAATACTCAATGATGGACGACCGTTGTAACGATTGTATTGTTGTGGGGAATGTTGCCAAATTGGAGTAATTATTTCAGACATTGAAACCAATTTACCGCTT
Source organism: Acinetobacter sp. WCHAc060033 (assembly GCF_004209125.1). NCBI lineage: Bacteria > Pseudomonadati > Pseudomonadota > Gammaproteobacteria > Moraxellales > Moraxellaceae > Acinetobacter > Acinetobacter sp. WCHAc060033. The sequence goes on from NZ_SGSW01000097.1 coordinate 872, forward strand.
TGACTGTTCACCTTAATCTGAAGAATATCTTCAATACTCATGCGTGATTTGGCATCAAGTTGCACAATGACTTGCTGCATACGGTCATGATTTGGAAAATCATTGATATACATCGAACCCATTGAGGTTGAAATAATATCGGTCACATCACTGAAATTAACACCTAATGCCTGCAATTTATCTCTATCAATTTTAAGCTGTACAGAACTGCCATCTGGCAAACCTTCAGGATAGACCTCCGCCACGATTTTACTTTGTGCTGCTAATGCTAAAAGCTGATCTTGTGCTTCTCTTAAAGCAGGCATGCCAATATTGCCACGATCTAATAATCTCAGTGAAAAACCAGATGAGTTACCCAATTCATCAATTGCTGGTGGTAACACAGACATGGTTTGACCTTCTGAACTTTCAGCCATCGCTATATTGGCATTATTCACGACTTCTTGTGCCGTAATAGTACGCTCTTCGAATGGCAATAGATTGGTAAAATACATCGCTGTATTCTGACCAGATCCACTAAAACCAAAACCTAAGACCGCCATATTGTCTTTAATCCCCGTTTCTTGGTCTAAATAATTTTGAAACTCAGCAACGACTTTACGGGTACGTTCTTGAGTTGCATCCGCAGGAAGTTGAATCGAAGTCATAAACCACCCCTGATCTTCTTCTGGCATAAACGCAGTCGGAACGTGTTTAAAACTAAAAATCAGCACAATGACAATGCCTAAGAAACATAACATTGCGAGGGTTTTATGTTTAATTACTTTAAATAAACTGCGTTCATAGCGATTGTTCAGCTTCTCAAAACTGCGATCAAACGATGCAAAAACACCCTTTTTCTGATGGTCTTGATCAATCGGTTTTAACATCGTTGCACATAACGCAGGGGTTAATGTCAGTGCAAGGAAAGCTGAGAATAAAATTGAAACCGACATGGTAATGGTGAACTGACGATAGATAATCCCCACTGAGCCTGACGCCAATGCCATCGGCAAGAATACAGCGGCTAACACTAAGGTGATGCCAATAATCGGATTGGTAATTTCCTTCATGGCTTTAGATGTGGCTTCAACTGGAGATAAGCCTTCTGTCGCCATAATGCGTTCAACATTCTCAATGACCACAATCGCATCATCGACAATAATCCCGATCGCAAGCACCATACCGAACATGGTCAGCACATTAATCGAAAAACCAGCAAGCAGCATGACTGAGAATGTGCCAAGCAATGCAATCGGTGCAACAATCGCCGGAATTAAGGTGTATCGAACATTGTGTAAAAAGATAAACATGACAATAAAAACTAATGCCATAGCTTCAAGCAATGTCATGATTACTTTTTCAATCGAGATTTTTACAAAAGGTGCAGTGTCGTAAGGTATAGAGAATTTCATACCATCAGGCAGTGCTGAACCTAACTGTTCAATTTTCGCTTTAACACCTTCTGCAGTCTTGACAGCGTTGGCACCAGGACTCATTTGTATCGCCACAGCTGTAGAGGCTTTGCCATTTTCTAAAATCGCAAAGTTATACATCTGTGCCCCGATTTCGACACGAGCGACATCCGACAGTCGAACATTGGCGCCATTTTGTTGAGCACGTAAACTAATTTTCTTGAATTGCTCTACAGTTTCTAATTGACCTTGAGCAGTTAAAGGAATAGTAATTTGTTGCCCCGTCAAAGCAGGAACATCACCAATACGACCTGGTGATATCGGCAAGTTTTGGTTTTGGATGGCTGTATTCACATCTTGAATACTCAATCCATAAGAAACCAAACGATCTGGATCGACCCAAATCCGCATGGCTTTTTCAGCACCAAAATTTTGGACTTTACCAACACCGTCAACCCGCTTTAATTCTTCAATCACATAGCGAGTCATATAGTCACTGACATCAATTTCACTATATTTGCCATTCGGTGAACTTAAGCCCACCATCATTAAAAAACCAGACGACGCAGCATCGACCATCAGCCCTTGTTGTCGCACTGTTTGAGGTAAGCGTGACTCAATGGCTTTAATTTTGTTTTGCACATCAATTTGTGCAAGTTCTACATCTGTACCTGGTTTAAATGTTGCGGTGATTGTTGCTGTTCCAGAACTATCTGAACTTGAACTGTAATAAAGTAAGTTTTTGACACCTGACATTTCCCGCTCAATCAAGGTCACAACACTATCATTCAATGTTTTTGGCGTAGCACCTGGATAGATTGCCGTAATACTAATCTGTGGTGGCGCAACACTTGGGAATCGTGCAATAGGTAACTTGGGGATGCTTAGTACACCCAACAGAATAATAAATAAAGCAATCACCCATGCAAAAATAGGACGCCTAATGAAAAATTGGGACATTATTGCTGTCCTCCATTTTCCTTAATATTTGTAGGTTGCCACTGCTTAATTTTTAATTTTTGCTCAGGCTGTATACGATCAGCCCCTTCAACAATGACTTTCTCACCTGCTTGTAACCCTTGTTTGATCACATAGTTATTTTGATAACGTTGACCAAGCTGAACAGGCTTGCTTTGCGCTAAACCTTTTTGATTAACAATCGTAACATTGGCTTTACCACTAATATCATGTTGAATCGCTTGTTCTGGAACTAGGAGCGCATTTTCAACTTGAGCTCGGCTCATATTGACTCGAACATACATGCCTGGCAAAAGTTTTTGATTTTCATTATTGGCTAAAATACGGATTGTGACATCACCCGTATCAGGATCAACTTTAGTATCCGAAAATAGGATTTCACCTGTAACGTTATAAGGTTTACCCTGACTATTTAGGATTTCAACCGTATGTTTGGTATTTGACACGTCACCTTGCTGTAAAGCTTCCTGTAGTTTTTCATAATCACTAATTGATTGCTTTACATCAACATAGACTTTATTAATCTGTTGTATTACGGCCATTGCATTAGTATCACCTTGACCAACTAATGCACCCTCAGTCACTAAGATTTCACCAATCGTTCCCGAGATAGGGGCTGTAACAGTCGCATATTTAAGATTAAGTTGTTGTCTGCTTAACATGGCTTGCATTTGCGCCACATCGGCTTTTGCTTTTTGATAATCTGCTTCGGTATTGTTGTATTCCTGCTGACTAACCGCATTTACTTTTACTAATTCAGTGTAGCGTTTTAACAGCACCTGCAAACGTGTCACCTCAGCTTGTGCACGGTTTAAAGTGGCTTGATTGCTTTTTACATCTGCCTGAAATATTTCAGAATTCAATTTAAAAAGCGGTTGACCTGCTTGCACATAAGAGCCTTGCTTAAAAAGTACTTTATCAACAATTCCACCTACTTGCGGGCGAATTTCAGCAATACGGTAAGCGACAACACGGCCTGGAAGATTTTCAATTAAATTCATGGAATGCGGTAATACCGTGATGGTACTGACAACCGCTGGTGGCATTTCTGTTGGGGACTGTTCAGCATCTTTGGCTTGTGTACAGCCGATTAAAAGTACAGTTGTAATAAGTATTGAACCTATTAAATGATAATGTGTTGACATGCTTTTTCAGAGGGGGGGTTTTAGATACTACTATTTTGAAATAGCAGTGTTTATGAATTGCTGATGTTGTGTGGAGATTGTGTGGAGATTGTGTGGAGAGATTAAAAG
>NZ_SGSW01000098.1:0-4385 GCF_004209125.1 Acinetobacter sp. WCHAc060033
AATTTTTCTTAATTTGTAATCCTTGCGGCCAAGGGTGTCTAGCGTAGCTAAGACAGGTATTCGTTATAGTCGGGCCGCTATAATACGGATGACGAGTGCCTGTATGTTTAACCTAAATATCTTTAACAAGATCTCTAGCGAAGTATTGACCATCAAAAATGATCTTGAGCTGAATTCTGAAAATCAACTGATAACTAAGTATAAGACTTCTACTTCTGAAGATTATAAACAGGCTATTGTTTTGATTTTTAAAGAACGTGGCTATACACGTTTGGAAATAGGTCAATTACTTGGGGAGCCAAAAGCTTCATAAAATACCGATTAAACAAAGCTTGGATATAACATCCAGGCTTTATAAAAAAGTACCTAGCTGTTACTCTTGTCCTGATTTTTTTACTCTAAAACGTTCTTTCATCTTATGACACTTACGCCACCTTAAGTTTATTTATCGTCTTAAATCTGTAAATAACTCATCACTGTCTAGTGATGTGGTGTAGTCGTTTGTGTGTTGTATATATCACATCACTAGCCTATCTGAAAAATTAAAAAACAGGCTATGTTTATGTTATCTAATGTCCGAGAACAGTGGTTCTCTAACATCCGTGGGGATGTACTTGCCGGATTAGTCGTCGGTCTTGCACTCATCCCTGAAGCCATCGCATTTTCAATTATTGCAGGTGTAGATCCTAAAGTTGGTCTATACGCATCCTTCTGTATTGCCGTCGTGATTTCTTTCGTAGGTGGTCGTCCTGCCATGATTTCAGCAGCCACTGGTGCAATGGCGCTGCTTATGGTCACATTGGTCAAAGAGCATGGGCTTGAATATCTGCTGGCAGCAACAATTTTGACAGGCGTGATTCAAATATTGGCAGGCTATTTAAAGCTCGCCAAGTTAATGCGGTTTGTATCTAAATCTGTGGTTATTGGATTCGTAAATGCGTTAGCGATCTTAATTTTCATGGCTCAATTGCCTGAACTGATTAATGTGACCTGGCATGTATATGCTTTTGTTGCTTTAGGTTTAGCAATTATTTATCTATTCCCTCTGGTTCCCAAATTAGGAAAATTACTCCCTTCTCCACTAGTCTGCATCATTGCAATCACATTATTGGCAATCGCTTTAGGAATTGATGTACGGACCGTGGGCGATATGGGGTCTTTACCTGACACACTTCCAATGTTCTTGATTCCAGATATTCCTTTGAATATTGAAACATTGATGATTATTTTGCCTTATTCAGTCGCACTGGCGGCTGTAGGTTTACTTGAATCGATGATGACAGCAACTATCGTGGATGAAATGACTGATACGCCAAGTGATAAATATCAGGAATGTAAGGGACAAGGGATTGCGAATATTGCTTCTGGCTTTATGGGTGGCATGGCCGGTTGTGCAATGATTGGTCAATCTATGATTAACGTAAAATCAGGTGGCCTTACACGCTTATCAACATTCTCTGCGGGCATTTTTCTTCTTATTCTGGTTGTATTTATCAGCGACTGGCTCAAAGTGATTCCAATGGCTGCATTGGTAGCGGTAATGATAATGGTCTCTATCAGTACCTTTGAATGGAGTTCTGTCACTCAGTTAAAAGATAATCCTAAGAGCAGTAATATCGTCATGATTGCGACGGTGATTGTAGTTGTTGCTACGCATAACCTGGCTTTGGGTGTGTTAACAGGCGTATTACTTTCAGCCTTGTTCCTGGCGAATAAACTTGAAAATGATATCCAGGTGACAGCATCTTTTGAAGGAATGGCCCGTTTATATGAGTTGAGAGGTCAGATCTTCTTTAGTTCTTCTGAAAAATTCATGCAAGGTTTTGACTTTAAAGAGGATGTAAAGGAGGTGATTATTGATTTGACCCATTCTCACATTTGGGATGTAACATCAGTCGCCATGCTTGATTCTGTTGTAAATAAATTTCAAAAGAATGGTGCGAATGTCACAGTACGTGGTCTAAATGAAGCCAGTTCGATCATGATTGATAAGTATGGGACACATGCCAGAATTTAAGTTTTAAAAATTCTATATTTATATAGAATTTCTAAAATTAACATAATACACCTTATACGAATCTAAAAAAAAAAAATGGGAGCCTTTAGCTCCCATTTTTACTATATTTTTAAAGTTTTAAGCGTGTTGTACTGTGAGTTTTAAGCCTAAAGCATTTACTACACGATTAATCGTATCAAAACGTGGTGCTGAATCCTGACGTAGGGCTTTGTAGAGTGCTTCACGCCCAATCCCTGCTTCTTTAGCGATTTGAGTCATGCCACGAGCTTTAGCAATAACACCAAGTGCATGGGCTAATTCAGCTGGATCATTTTCTTCAAGAACCATATTGAGATACATCACAATGTCTTCTTCAGTTTTGAGCGACTCAGCCATATCAAAACTTGGTAAATCAGCGACTTTAACCATTTTAATCCTCCAATGTTTTCGATAGTTTGACTGCCCGATCGATGTCTTGTTGTTGAGTTGATTTATCTCCACCACCAAGCATTACAATCACAACGTCACCATGTTGGATGTAATACATCCTCCATCCAGAACCGAAGAATTCTCTCATTTCCCAAACGCCATCTTGGAGAGGTTTAATGTCTCCCCAGTTTCCACGTTGAACCTTATCTAATCGACGATTCAGGCGGATACGGGTCATATTGTCTTTAATGCCATCCAACCATTCATCAAATTCTGGAAGACGTTTAATTTCAATCATGAGGATTCCTTATCTTCTCACTATATTGTATTCGATCGAATACAATATGCAAGTAATTTATACGAACATCCATTAATTTCGTATAACACCATTATGTTAAATACATAATTTTTTTGGTTAAAATTTAAACTTTTTTACTGTTTTTCAGGCAAGATGCATATTTTTTTGAAGCCATACTTTCCTTGTCAGATGTTCAAACATTTTAAGGAGAAAGCAATGACACAAACAGCGAATGATCAACGTGCTACAGTAAAAAATCCTAATAATATTCAACATGCGCAGAATCAGGACAACCGTAGCCGACAATTGAATCCTAATCATAAACCTACGAAATCTAAATAAGGATGAAAACTATGAGCACAGCAGGTTGGCCTAGTACTACTGGAAATCCATCAGGTGGTGGCCGAGACAATAATCCACCTCGTAAATAAAAATTTATTTATCTTGTAATATCAATTCAGAAGGCCAAAGATATTGGCCTTCTGAAGGATATTTCTTCAGGAAGGCTTCCCATATCACGATAAAATCTTCTGATGTAGCTAACGTAGAAACGCTGGCTGTTTTTTGAAAATGTTTATAATAAAAGTCTTGCCAAAAATATATTAACCATAGGCCAGCTATGGCATTAATACTTTCAAACCACTTATCTTCTGGAAGTTCATTTTTCAGGAATAAATAATTCTCTTCTGAGACTTGTTCATAAATTTCATCATTTTTAAACTCACCATAAGGCAGACCTAGGAACTCATAGACTTCATTCAAGTAGCATAGTCTTCTGTTTTCTCTAACTTTTTTAATTAGTTGTATAAATTCTTTAATTTGTTCATCTTCGAGAGAAGGATCTAACCATTGCTCAAAACCATTAGTTGGAGGAATAGTCTTCAGAATCTCGACTTTATGTCCTTTTGTTGCTTCAAACTTTGCATTTATCTTTAAGATAAATAAAAGAAAATCTGTAAAAGTTTTTGATGGGAAGTATGGTCGTTTATTTTTAAACTTAAACTTTAATGCTTGGTTTAGTGAGATTGATTGGAATCCCCACTTCTTAGAAATTAAATGATCTAAGTGAATTAAAATTAGCAGTATATTGACGCCAGAATTTCTAAGCATCTCATGACTAATAATATTCTTTAAATCACCGTTAAAGCTAAAGTTATTTACCAGAAAATCATGTAGTTTGCAGACATCTTCATATAAAAAATTATTTTTTTCTAATTCTGAAAATAGCTTTATATGCTCATTCCAATAAAAAAAATCGTTATTCTTAATTGGATATAGTTCTAAGATTTTTAAGCAGTATGCAAAATTATAGTTTTCTTCATCTACAGCTAAAGAAGTTGCTGAATTAAGTACGAAAAACCCCATTTCTGAAGCAAATTCGGATTTAATTTTAACTTTAGCTATTTCATCATTTTTAAATGGAACATTAGTATATTTTTTCTCAATTTTACCTAGTTTCTTAGCCAGGTTTTTATCCATATTTTTCAATATTAAACAGTAGAATTCTAAAGGATTCATGGATGCCCTAATTTTTTAAAAAATCTAAAATTAACATAATACACCTTATACGAAATGCGTTATAATTCCACTTAGAAATCAATGCTGTAGTTTCTAGTTGATAGCCCACCTTCCCCAAGGTGGGCTTTTTTTGTGATTTTTCAC
>NZ_SGSW01000099.1:0-4382 GCF_004209125.1 Acinetobacter sp. WCHAc060033
AAGCATTATCGTATGAATCACCAGTTGTATCGACTGATGCTCGTAAATTTGCTGCTTCTAAACGATTGGTATAGCGAATCGAAAGATATTGCACACCCCTGTCGGAATGATGAATCACATTCTTTGGCATGCCTCGATCGTGCAATGCTTGCTCAAGTGCATCGAGCACCATATCTGTATTCATCCGTGTAGATACTTTCCATCCAACAATTGCTCGTGAGAACACATCAATAATAAAGGCGGTATAGACCCAGCCTGAATGAGTTTGAATATACGTAAAGTCACTGACCCATAATTGGTCAGGTCGATCAGCACTAAAATTACGTTTCACTAAATCATCTGCTCGTTTTTGATCATCTCGGTTGCGGGTAGTTTGTTTGTTCTTACCACGCCAAACACCTTGTATATCTAGCTTCTGCATCAATCGAGCAACTGTACAACGTGCAATAACATAACCCTCACGTTTCAATTGTTGCCAAACTTTACGTACACCATATCGACCTGAACTTTCCTTCCAAATTCGTTTAATTTGTTCAGCATGATGCTTATAATGTAGATCTCGTTTCGCTCGATGTTCTGGATTGTCAGCGAGATCTAAAGTTCGGTAATAAGTTGAAGCTGCGATCGGTAAAATCCTACAAATCGCATCAACACCATATAAGTCTTTATTGTTATGGATGAAATCCACCATTATTTGTGTGGGCGGTCGAGCTCCGCCTGGGCGAAAAAAGCGGCTGCTTTACGTAGAATTTCATTGGCACGCTTTAATTCTTTAATTTCACGTTCCATTTGCTTCATTTTTTCTTGATCAGATATCTGTTGTACTTTAATAGGATTTTGCTGATCTAAATGCTTTTGATGCCAGGCACGAAGTGTTTCAGGAGTACAACCAATCTTAGGCGCAATTGCTGTGATTGCAGCCCAAGTAGAAGGATAATCTTTTTCAGATTCAATTAGTAATTGAACCGCTCTTTCTCTAATTTCGGGGGTATAGGTTGGTTTTTTCATCGGAATAGTCTCTCAGAATATTGAGTCTCCGACAAACCCGGTACGGTTCACTTCCTTATTCCAGCATTTGATTAGGTAGAAGATTGGTTGACCGCCATTCAGTATAGCTTGATCTAGGAAGGCTTGACGCTTACAGCCCTTGATCTTCATTTGTTGTCTTCTTAGTACGTGGCTTTCTTGTTTTTGGTAATACAGGTACACGTGCATCTGCTGTTGCTTTCTTATTGGCTTGTACCAGATTAATGTTGTTGACTTCTAGGCTTGCTTCTAAAGCATTGTCGATACCGCTTTTAAAAGTTTTAATTTCAAAGTCTTCAGGAGCTTTGAAGTACTGTTCAAATACAGTTACAGGAACAGTAGGTCCATTTAGAATAAGCTGTAGCTTTGTTTGATCTGATAGCTCAGGACTGAAGTCTTGATATGTTGCTAATACGAATTTCTTTTTATTGGTGATGATGAATACTGAATACATGGTTGTATCTCTTTTTATTTGAAGTTGTTTTTATTCTTATTGTTTTTCTGTTTGCTTATAATTTTTAGTTATAGAAAACAGATACATATATAACATATTTTTATTATACTGTCAATCCTTATAACTTTTAGGAATAAGAATACCTATTCTGCATAGGCTATTCGTATTTGTAGTCTTTAAAATCAGTTCCCTCTACAAGTGTCATACACGTAAGGAAAGCTACATCACTTGCTAACTGTTCATCTCTTACGTTCCAGAACTCATCTACAACTGCATTAATTAGTTGCTTATAATAGTTTTTATAAAAGGAATGCTTGTTTAACTGTGTTTCTAAAGTATTGAAATAACCTACCTTAAATTCTTCTTTTCCTATGTCTTCATATTTTTGTATTTCGACAGAACTTTTGGCTATATCCTCCGCTACAGCACAAAGACTAAATTTGTAATTATGATCCACTTCAATAGCTTGAGCCATAGTACCAGTACAAGCCAACAGTAAAGTTAAAACTATCTTTTTCATATTAAACAGTTATATGTAAAGTTGTAGCTTCATTCTATTTGATTAGTATTGAAAAATAAACAGCATACAAAACAGATTAGTAGGCAGTCAGTTCAATGTTTGATATGGATACGTGCCTGTTAAGGTACGGATACAGATTAAAGATTGATTATCTGACTGTTAAAGGTTGTTATTCATTGACTGTTAAGGAAATGAATAAGAAGCTTGTTATAGGTTGAACAACTATTTTTCTATAAGAAGATATGAGAACGACTGAAAGGAGTTCGATATATCGCTCTATTCTTTTTCTTTATTTGAAAAATTAATTAAATATTTATTAATTAGTTATCTGTATTTTTTTATAATTTCTTCTTTAAGATTCAAGTTAAAAAAAGCCCTAAAAGATTGACTTTTTTGATAGTCCCAAGACAAGGTTTTGTCTAGCCTTATTTTATAAGACTTTTTAAGCTTCCTTCAAAATCAGTTGAAAACATTGAGTTATAAAAGAATGGACCTCAGCTCGAAACTTTACGAAGTATAGCGAGTAACAACGAAGCTATGCTGAAGTAAATGTTTGAGCAACCAACCGACTGTATGCAATAGCTACAGTAATGGAAGGAACAGAGGGCGGTCAGTAAATAGGCTTTAGGTGCTATGTCTGTGTGCGCTTATGTGTACCTAGAATCCGTACATTTTTGTTTTAAGGTTTTTGCTTTTTTCATTTTTAAAAACAAGTAGTTATAAAATGTCTAAGACAAGGTTTTGTCTACAGCCTTTAAATTTTCCTTTATAAATTCACTGTAATTTGAGTATCGAATTGCAGCGAAAGCCGTATAAAACCTAAGATCAATTAAGACCGAAATCTGTCTTACTTATCCACAGTTTTAAATTTAAAAACAAAACAAGTGTTTAGCTAGACAAATAAAGCAATTCAAGACAAAAATAGATCCACAAGACAAGTTATTGACATTATCTGTCTTGATGTAATATAATCTGTCTCAAGAGGGGAGAACAGTCTTCCATTACAACAATATGCAATGAGGATAATAAAACGTGCAAATAGGAAAAATAAGCACAGTGTTTAAAGTTTATGATGCAATGATGGGTAGCGGTAAGACTACTCAAATTATAGAAAACATTAGAACAGCAGAAAAAGACCAGAACTTTCTTTACATCACTCCATTACTTGATGAATGCCATCGTATTTCAGGTACAACATACGATCCTGAAGATGTATTAAAACGTCCTTTAATTACCACAGAAGACGATACAAGCGTTCATTACGCATATTTAGATGATGCTCCTTTGAAGGAAAGACGTTTCAAGCATCCAAGCTATAAGGGTGGAAATAAAGCTGAAAGCTTGCAATACCTGTTAAAGAACAAAGAAAACGTAGTCAGTACACATCAGCTTTTTATGAACCTAACACCAAATATGTTGGATGATGCGAAAGACTATGTACTGATTATTGACGAAACAATTCAAGTCTATGATGTATATACAGAGCATTCATCTACAGAGTTAGAAGCTCTTTTCCGTTTAGGTTGGATTCATGTTGATGATGATGCTGTCACTCTTCGTTTCAACCGTGAAAAGTATGGTGATAACGGTGGTGACCCGACGGGTACGAAATATGAAAACCTAGCAACAATGTGTGATCTCGGTCAGCTCTTGTATGTGGACCAGAAGCTGATTGTTTGGGAATTGAGTATCGACACACTGAGATCTTTTAAAGAAGTCTGGATTGCTACTTATATGTTTGAAGGCTCTCAAATGTCAGCGTATTTGAAATCGTATGGCGTTGAGTATGAACTGATCCGTTTTGGTAACAAGCCTTCTCAAATTAAGCATTTAGTCACTATTTCAGATAACAAGTTTATTAATGAGATTGGTACTAAAACTACAGCATTGAGTTCAAGCCAATTCAAATCAAATAAGAAAGCTTTATGTGAGCAGTTGTCAAAAAATCTTGATAACTATTTCCGTAACCATGTTAAAGCGAAAAAGTCAGATAGACTTTGGACTTCATTTAAAGAAGCACATTCAGCAATTGCTGGATCACGCTATAAAGAAGAATGGTTAGCCTTCAATACAAAGGCAACTAACGAATACAAAGACAAAACCAACTTAGCTTACTTGATGAACCTATATCCAAATCCAATGGTTGTTAAAGCTTCAGCTATGAAGGGATTCCCTGTTAAGGAAGATGTATTCGCTCTATCTGAGATGGTCCAATGGATATGGCGTTCTGCTATTCGTGAAGGTAACCCAATCAATATTTATGTACCAAGCTCAAGAATGCGTAGTTTATTACAGCGTTGGTTAAATGATGAATTTGAAAATTCTGCTGCTGAAGATATTGAAGTTACAGAAGAAGCCGAACAGTTAGAATTAGTTTAAATT